>ONVE01000140.1 GCA_900321215.1 uncultured Eubacterium sp.
CCGGAGCTATCGACTAGTGTCCTGTAGTAAGGACTTCTGCAATCTCCTCGTATGTCATTCCCTTATGGAATATAAACTCACCTACTCTGATGATGGTTGAATAACCTGTTGCATCAAGCCATCTGTCAAAGTCCTTATAGTCATCAATGATGCCTGCATCCTGAAGCATCTCTGCTACATCTGTAGAGATCATACCTCTCTCGATAACTATGGTTACTGTATCATCCTGAGATGGTTTCTCAGTTGTAGGCTCCTCAGTCTTTTCTGATGTAGCTTCTGTAGTCTCTGTAGTTACCTCAGTGGTTGTCTCTGTGGTTGCCTCTGTAGTTGTTTCTGTTGTTGCTTCAGTAGTTGCTGCAGTTGTTGGTTCTGTTGTCGCCTCAGTAGTTACTTCAGCTGTTGTATCTGTCTTCTCCGTGGTAACCTTCTCTGTTTTAACCTCTGTAGTAACCTTCTCTGTCGCCTTCTCTGTAGTCTGAGCTTCAGTCTTGCCCTTATTTACATCATTTTCCACGACAGTCTTTGTATCTTCATCATCAGACTTCTTCTCGTATCCAAAGGTCACCATAGCAGCATACATTATGATAACACCAAGCAGAAGGCCAACACCGATTCCTCTTAAATAATATTTAATCTTCACGTTTTATTCCCCCTGATGCTTATCGATAACATATTTAACTTCGCCTACACCAAGATCAAGAAGCTTAGATATCTCAAGAATACTGAAGCCTGCATGGTACATACCCATTACATTTTCCTCAGTATTTCCGCCCTCGAGGCTGATACCTTCTACTGCAAGGATCTCATCGAGAGACTCTGTCTTCTCAAGATCACTGATATCCTCCTGCTCCTCATCCGAATCCTCGTCTATATCTTCATCCTCTACAGATGAAGCACCTGCCAATCTGTCAGCCATAGAGATGACCTTGTGATCATCATTTGCCTCTTCAGCAAGCTCTTCTGTATCTTCAAATGAAGTAAGCACCTCTGTTTCAGACTCTGCATCAACAGGCTCCTCTGCTGCTTCTGCAGCCTTCTCAGCCTTCTTCTTGTTTTTCTTATTCCTTTTATTCTTCTTTCTGCTGTTTCTGTCCTGCTTTTCTTCCTGAGCGTTCTGAGCATACTCATCATCAAGTTCTTTAATTGCAGCCTGCGCAGCACTCTCGAATTCCTCATCAGCCTCTGCGTCTTCTACAGACTCAAAAAGCTCTTCTTCTGAAGCCGGAGCAGCATTTGCAAAAGGAAGCTCTTCTTCAACAGCATCTGCAATCTGTGCATCCTCTGCGGCAGGTGCACTCTTAGAAGCTGCTACAAATCCACCTGCAGCGATCTGGTTCTTAAGCTCTTCTATCTCAGCCTGAAGCTTCTGAAGCTCTGCCTGCTTAGACTCAAACTTAGCAAGAACAACCTGACTCTCGTCATCAATCTCAGCAATCCTGCTGTTTGCTCTCTGATCTATCTCTTTATAAACTCTGTTTGAATATGCATCTATTCTGCCAAGATCATTCTCAACCTTCTTATCGATCTCGATAAGCTTTGCGCTGAGCTGATCGATATTCTTCTTATTCTCCTGATCAAGCTTATCAGAGTTAGCCTTGATCTTACCTGCGATCTCCTTATCGATCATAGACTTAAGATTTCCGGACTTCTTGCCTACAGCCTTTCCAAAATAATCATCTACCATCGCATCGATCTTCTGTTTCTTATCCTCCGGAATATCTTTGATCTCTATATTCTCGGACTCCTTGGTTTCACCCATTCCAATAAAACAGCTTGCAACTATGATCACAACCGCAAGCACAATAAGAGTAATAATCGTTGGCGTCATTTTTTTATCTCCTCATCCATTATACTTTTGCTGAAAAGCACTTTTTTACAGGACTTTTCATAACCTTCAAACCATCCGGATATCTTCTCCTAATATCAAAATGGCCTACTTTTCTATTAAAACACTTTATTGCTTATAATTCCACAATTATTTTTTATAATTTGTCTATTTTTCAGATACCCAGTTCATCGAAAACCGTCTCGTTAACGACCTTTACATAGGTTCCCTTCATTCCCTTGGATCTGGTCTCTATGATACCTGCACCCTCGAGCTTTTTAAGAGCATTTACGATTATGGATCTGGTTATCTTATGGTCAGCAGCAAGTCTGCTTGCCACAATGAGTCCTTCCTTTCTTCCGAGACTGCTGAATACAAAGATCACAGCCTCCTTTTCAGAAGCCGAAAGCGACTCTGCCGCTGCATGAACCGTCTCTCTCTTTCTGCTCTGCTCCTCATCCTCTTCGTAGATGGATCTCATCATTTCAAGCTCGATCACGGTATTCATGTACTCGCTGAAAATGATATCGTCCACATCAAATAGCTCTTTATTTCTGTAAATGAAGGTCGTTCCCATTCTCTCGCCCGCAAAATCCACAGGCATCACGATAGCAGAATGCTCTTCATTTATCTTGTCATCAAAACCGAGAGTCATGAGATTGACATTCTCCTTGGTTGAGAGAACCGAAAGAAATCTCTCGTTAAGGTTTTCGTCTATCACATCACCCCTGTTGCCGGCTATCAGATCATTTATCACATTTACCTTCTGGCTGTTATAAATTCCCAGGATCTTTCCCTTCATACTGACAACCATAACGCTCGCGGACAGTATCTCACCCGCGCACTTGCATATATCGTTAAAAATAACCTTATATGACGAATTGTTATGGAGCAGCTTATTCAGTTTTCTGGTCTTGTCAAGAAGCTTGACACTCATTTTCTGTATATCCCTTCTATTTCATTCGTTCAGCAGTCGATCAGTCTTCCTTCTCCTGCTTTGCCTTCGGAATAACATATCCGCATTCCTGATTTGAGCAGAAGAGCTTGTTGCCCTTCTCCACCATGTACTGGCCGCAGCGAGGACATTTCTCCTCAGAAGGCTTGGCCCATGACATGAAATCACATTCAGGATAACCGATACATCCGTAGTATCTTCTACCCTTCTGTGAAAGGCGTGTGATAAGATCCTTGCCGCACTTAGGACATGCAACGCCGATCTTCTCATAATACGGCTTGGTATTTCTGCACTCAGGGAAGCCCGGACAAGCGAGGAACTTTCCGTGAGGACCATACTTAATGACCATCATACGTCCGCATTCATCGCAGACAGTATCAGAAACCTCATCGGCGATGTGAACATTCTCGAGAACCTTCTCAGCGTTCTTAACTGCCACATCAAGATCCGGATAGAAATTCCTTACAACGACCTTCCAGTCGATAACGCCTTCACCGATCTTATCAAGAAGGCTTTCCATATTTGCTGTGAATTCGGTATCGATGATAACAGGAAATGCTTTCTCCATGATGCCGTTTACAGCTTCTCCAAGCTCTGTGGCATAGAGATTCTTGTTCTCCTTAACCACATATCTTCTGTTAAGTATGGTTCCGATAGTAGGCGCATATGTCGAAGGACGTCCGATTCCGTTCTCCTCCATAGTCCTTACAAGAAGTGCTTCTGTGAAATGTGCAGGAGGCGAGGTAAAATGCTGTTTGCTTTCAAATGCAGAAAACTTCAGCTTTTCGCCTTCCTTCAGTCCATCTATATTCTTGATCTTGTCGTCATTTTCTTCATTTTTCTGTGCGTAAACAGATGTGAAGCCCGCAAATGAAAGGCTGCTGGTCGTAGCCTTGAAACGCTCGCCGTTGCTTTCAACTGTTACAGCACAGGTCTTATATACAGCCTGCTTCATCCTGCTTGCGAGGAATCTGTTATAAATAAGCTGATAAAGCCTGAAAAGATCCCTTGGAAGATCATCCTTTACGCTTTCAGGCGTAATATCGATATATGTAGGACGGATTGCTTCGTGAGCATCCTGAATTCTTTTGCCTTTGTTGCCGTCAGATGTTACCTCTGCCACATATTCCTCACCATAGTTATCCTTGATGAAGTCTCTTGCTGCAGCATCAGCCTCTTCTGAGATTCTTACGGAATCGGTTCTGAGGTAAGTGATAAGACCTACAGTTCCTCTTCCCTTGATATCAACACCTTCATAAAGCTGCTGTGCAAGGCTCATGGTCTTGGAGGTAGCCATATTAAGTCTTGACGATGCATCCTGCTGCATGGTACTGGTCGTAAAAGGAAGCGGCGCCTTACGTGTTCTGGTACCCTCCTTAACCTCAGTGATAACGAATTCGCCCTTCTCCGCCGCCTTCATTATCTTATCTGCTTCCGCAGCGTTTGCTATATCCTTGCTGTAATGGAAAGGAACAGCCGACTTGTTGCCCGGACATACGAGCTGTGCATCGAGTGTCCAGTATTCCTCAGGGATAAATGCATTTATCTCATTCTCCCTGTCACATATCATTTTGAGCGCAACAGACTGAACTCTGCCCGCAGAAAGACCTCTCTTCACCTTCTGCCACAGAAGCGGGCTTATCTCATAACCCACAAGTCTGTCGAGCACACGTCTTGCCTGCTGTGCGTCAACAAGGTCCATATCTATCTCTCTTGCGTTCTTGATAGATTCCTTTACAGCATTCTTGGTTATCTCATTAAATGTTATCCTCTGGAATTTCCCCTTCTCAAGCTTAAGCGCTATAGCCAGATGATAAGATATTGCTTCTCCTTCACGGTCCGGGTCGGTTGCGAGATATATCTTCTTCGCCTTCTTTACTTCCTTACGAAGTGCGGCGAGTACCTCTCCCTTTCCTCTGATAGTTATATAATGCGGTTCAAAGTCATCTTCCGGATCAACCCCCATAGTACTCTTCGGAAGATCTCTTACGTGTCCGTAAGAAGCTATGACCTCATAGTCCTTACCGAGAAATTTCTTTATTGTTTTTGCCTTTGCAGGCGACTCCACTATTACAAGATTTTTTGCCATTACTATAATCCCTCTTTGAAATACTCTTTATGTGAGGAAATATACAACAAAAAATCTATAAACGCAATAGCCATTATTTTTTTAATATGTAGTAACCCCTTTCGGTTTCCCTGACGAGTCCGTATTGTTCAAGCCTTATAAGTATCGAAATAAGCTCTGAAAATCCAAGCTTTGTCTCCTCAAGTATATCGTCAACAAATGAAGGATCATTGGATATCTTCCCCATCACGAGCCTTTCCGCCTCACTTAAGTTTTCTAAGCATTCTGTCCTCTCTCTGTCTTTTTTCTCCCTCTCGCCGTTCATTTTCTTCACCAGGCTGTCGCTTGTATAAGATACTCCAAGAATTTCTTCTATTATATCTTCTGCCTTTGCTGCGATAACAGCTCCCGAATGGATAAGCCTGTTGGTCCCGACACTCATCGGATCATTTATCCGTCCAGGAACCGCGAAGACAGAACGTCCCTGCTCAAGCGCCTGATCTGCGGTTATAAGCGACCCGCTCTTCTCTCTTGCTTCAACAATTATCACGCCGCAGGATAGTCCGCTGATGATACGGTTCCTCACAGGAAAGTTAAATGCAAATGAAGGAATGTCCAGGCCATTTTCCGATATTACCAGCTGGGACTCATACATTTCTTTATAAAGTGCCGTATTTCCCTTCGGGTAGATATCATTTATACCGCTGCCCATAACTCCTATCGTCCTTCCGCCGGCTTTTATGGCACCCTTATGTGCCGCCGTATCGATTCCAAAGGCAAGACCGCTCACCACGCAGAAGCCCGCCTGTGACAGCTCACGGGAAAAATACGCCGCAGCCTCCCTGCCATAATCAGTCGCCTGCCTTGCACCGACTATCGCTATCATCCGCTCTCTCTTCAGCAAGCTTATATCACCCTTATAGAAAAGTATCTGCGGCGGATCCGGGATGTATTTCAACCTGTCCGGATACTCATCATCAAGTATCGTTATATAGCTGTATCCGCCCTTCTCCAGCTTTTCTTTATATTTTTCAACCTTAACTGCTGCGTCATCCGGTTTATCCCCCTTGATCACTGCCGCCATCTTCGCCGGAATAAAGCCTGCGAGTTCCTCATAAGACACTTTCGTAAGCTCATCGAAAGTCCTGTATCTTCCGATTATTTTCGATATGCTTGTAGGGCCTGTTTCGAAAAATGATGAAAGCCACAGAAGGTAATCATTTTTAGTCATCTCAACCATCATTTTCTTCCCCCTTATCAGAAATATTTCTGAAGAACATCGCTTCAAACACATCCTCCGCCTGGATATCCTCCCTGTCATTTATATCTGCGATGGTTCTTGCCAGCTTTTTGATCCGGAAATATCCTCTGGCCGATATCTTTTTCTTCTCAAATTCATTTCTGAGCAGTCTCTCTCCTTCGCCGGTAAGCTTAATAAACTCCTCAAGTCTGTTCTGCGGAAGTCTGGAATTAAAAAGGAAGCCGGCCTCCCTGTATCTATATAGCTGCCTTTCTCTTGCCGACTCAACCTTATCCCTCATTTCTGCAGAGGTCATTCCTTTAGACGTCTTCGAGATGTCCTTATATTCCACCGGCTTTACCTCAAGCCTTATGTCAATCCTGTCCATGATCGGATAACTGATCTTATTTCTGTATGCATTTATCTCTCTGTCAGTGCACCTACAGAGCCTTCGGTCCGGATAATGGCCGCAGGGACATGGATTCATTGCAGCAACCAGCATGAAATCCGCAGGAAATTCATACGCCGCATGATGTCTCGATATGAGTATCTTTCTGTCCTCCATGGGCTGGCGCAGACATTCGATAACCTTCTTCTTATACTCCGGAAGCTCATCAAGGAAAAGTATTCCGCAGTCCGCAAGGCTCACCTCTCCGGGACGCGGAACCACGCCTCCGCCTATCAGTGCGATCTCGGTTGCGGTATGATGCGGACTCCTGAATGGTCTTTTTCTGATAAGGCCGTCTTTATCCCTAAGCAGTCCGGATATACTGTAGATCTTTGTAAGCTCGAGGCATTCTTCATAGGTAAGTCCCGGCATTATCCCAGGTATCCTCCCTGCGATCATGGATTTACCGGAGCCTGCCGCCCCGCTCATAAGGATATTGTGAAAACCTGCCGCTGCGATCATTACTCCTCTTTTCATAGATTCCTGACCGCAGATATCAGACATATCCTCCTCGATTCCGGCTGCCCCTTCTCTCTCATCAAAGATTTCCTTTCTTCTATAAGGAGAGGTTTTTATGTATCTGATATTATCCTTCTCTCCCTTTTCAAGAAAGCCGACAAGGTCTCCCAGCCATTTTACTCCTATAATCTCGATATCATCCACAAAGCCCGCCTCATCCATATTATCTAACGGAAGGATAACTCTCCTGATCCCGTTCTTCTGGGCATAATGAACCACAGGAAGAACGCCGTCTACAGCCTTTACATCACCTGACAGGCCCAGTTCTCCCAGTATAAGAGTGTCTTTAAGTTTTTCCTGATGGATTAATTGCATAGATGCAAGAATAGCCACCGCTATCGGAAGATCAAATATCGCACCATCCTTCCTGATATCAGCCGGTGACAGATTGACGGTTATCCTGCTCGCAGGCAGAATAAACCCTGAATTTTTGACAGCTGTCCGCACCCTCTCTCCGGCCTCTTTGACCGAGGATGCCAGATAGCCTACCATTGAAAGCATGGGGAGTCCCGGACTTATGTCCGTCTCAACCCTTACGAACATTCCTCCTATTCCCAGAGTCATGCCGCTTATCACTTCGCTGTACATTTTTAGTCCCTTCTGCCTCTCCAAGCAGAATCTTATCTTTCGAAGTGATCATATTATACTCCAAATATCGTATCGGAGCAAACACTTTGTTGCGCAGATTTGTTGCGCAACAAAGTGCATCATTTACTGATTATTATTTTTTTCTGACAGAGTATCCAAAGCTTCCAAGCTTCTCTCCAAGTCTGAAATATTCTCCGTGCGAATAAACCATAAGTCCTGATGAATTAAGGTCAAATCTGCCCTTCTCATCCATATATTCGCCGCTCGCAGATACGCTTACAACATCTGCAATGAACATATCATGTGTACCGAGCTTAACTATATCTCTGACCTTGCAGCCTATGCAGAGCGGGCTCTCTTCGATGCCCGGGCAGGATACATTTTTCATCGCAAATGGAGTCAGCTTCATTTCCGCAAACTTATCAACGTCCCTGCCGGATTTGACTCCGCAGTAATCAGTTGCAAATGTCAGCTTATCATTTACCAGATTTATGACAAATTCGCCGGTCTCCTTGATGATGTCATATGAATATCTTGACGGTCTTACCGAGATGCTTACCATTGCCGGATCAGAGCAGATGGTTCCAGCCCATGCTACCGTAAGTATATTCGGCTTTTCTCCGGCTCTGCCGCAGCTGACCATTACCGCCGGAAGCGGATAGAGCATATTCCCCGGTTTAAAATCTTCTCTTTTCATGTTTCACCTATTAATAATTAAAGTATACCAGCTCTTCCTCTGCAGGCGAAGTCTTTGAAACGCTGTCTGCATAGATTACAGGTCCGTCGCCCTCAAATTCAGGATAATATTCCTTCTCGATGGTTCCCTCAACTATAACCCAGTCACGGTCCTTAAGTGTCTTCGCTCCGCCGTAATAGCATTTAAATCCTACGAATGCAACATCCGCTGCACAGCAGGTCATGGCAAATCTACCCGGAACAAATTCATTCTGTCCATAGGTACTTGGTTTATGTACCATAGCCTTGAACTTAACCTTCTTGCCGAGGTATTTATCAGGATTATCAGCTGCATCTATGTAGAAAAGTCCGAAATCCTCCTCGTCAAATGTGATAAGCGGTCCGTCTGTATCGAATGGAAGCTCAGCCTCCTCGTCCTCAGCATCTGCAACGCCGTCCTTGTTCTCAAAAATAACCTGAGCACGTCTGTTGACAGCTCTTATGCTTCTTCTGTATTCAGCCTTTTTAGTATTCTCATCGCAGCGGTTGAAAATGATCATATCAGCATTTTTAAGCTGATCCATAATAATCTTCTTCATGTTGTTGATATATACCTCAAATGTAGAAGCATCTACAAATGAAAGCACCTGAACAACGGTCCAGCCCTTCGGAACCTTAATGTTGAAGATCCTGTCAAGCTCCCACATGCCGTTATACTCGATCATTACAAGCTCAGGCTTAACGCGGCTGCTGATACTGAGAAGATGCTCAGCTGTGAGCGTCTCTTCAGTTATAAATTCAACAAATACATTCTTCTTGGCAAGAGCCTCGATATCATATTCCTCTTCGCCATCCTCACATACGAGAAGAAGCGTTTTCTGTCCGTCCGTAAATGAACGGTCTATAAGCGTTTCCTTTGCAAATTTAGTCTTACCGCTTCCGAGAAAGCCCATGAAGACATAAACCGGAATTTCCTTATTCATTTCTTTATCTCCGATCCTTTTTTAATACCGATAGTATATATTATTCTGTTATTCCGAAAAGTTCAGCAATCTGCTTCTCCTGAAGCTTGCTTCCAATAACGCAGAGCTTTCCTGTATAATCAGGAGAACCTTCTCTAACCTCAAATTCACCCGGAACAAGGTCAAACTCAAGCCACTTGCCTTCCTTGTCAGGAATGATTCCCTTTGCACGAAGGATTATACCAAATGGATTGTCCTCTTCAACTGCAAGCTTCTCAAGAATGCTCTTAAGTTCTGCCTCATCATACTTATGAGCTGTCTCTCTGCCCCAGCTTGTAAATACTTCATCTGCGTCATGTCCATGGTGATGGTGTCCGCAGCTGCATACTCCATTTTCATCATAATGATGCTCATGATGATGTTCATGCTCATCGTCATCGTGATGGTGGTGACAGCACTCGTGATCATCATCGTCATCGTCATGGTGATGGTGGTGGTGCTCATGCTCATCCTCGTCGTCATCATCGTCGTCATGGTGGTGATGATGCTCGTGCTCGGCCTCCTCGGCAAGCTTTTTGAGCTCCTCTGCCAGGGTCTCGGTGTTCTCCATGGCAGCCAGAAGCTGCGCGCCGGTCAGCTCGTCCCAAGCGGTGGTGACAAGGGTGGCCTTGTCGTTCTTGCCGCGGATCAGCTCGACGGCCTTGGCCAGCTTTTCCTCGTTCATGCCGCCGGTGCGGGAGAGGATGATGCAGGCTGCGGTCTCGATCTGGTTGTTGTAGAACTCGCCGAAGTTCTTCATATAGAGCTTGACCTTGGTGGCGTCGGCCACGCACACGGCGCTGCCGAGAACAGCCTCGTGCTCGGCGGCGTTCTGCACCGCGCGGATCACGTCGGAGAGCTTGCCCACGCCGGACGGTTCGATCAGGATGCGGTCGGGGTGGTATTCGTGGATGACCTGCTTGAGCGCTGCGCCGAAGTCGCCCACGAGGGAGCAGCAGATGCAGCCGGAGTTCATCTCATTGATGCGGATGCCGGATTCCTTCAGGAAGCCGCCGTCGATGCCGATCTCGCCGAATTCGTTCTCGATCAGCACCAGCTGCTCGCCCTGATAGGCCTCTTTGATAAGCTTCTTGATGAGGGTCGTCTTGCCCGCGCCCAAAAAGCCGGAGAAAATGTCAATTCTGGTCATGGTTTTGCCTTCTTTACTATAATTTTTCCACCCAATATTGTATCACAGTCTGTCAATAGGTAAATGTAAATTTTCTGTTACTTCATGATCGCGTCGTACAGCGCATTTTTGGCAAAGCCCGTGTCCTTGGCCGCCTGTTTGACCGCGTCCTTTTTCGTCATGCCGCCGGCGATGAGCGCCTGGGCCAGGGCCACGGCCTCCTCGAGCGTGGTCTCCTCCCGGCTGGGGGCAGCGCCGTCCAGCACCAGGACAAATTCGCCCCGGGGCTCGTTCGCATCAAAATACGCAGCGGCCTCGCCCAGCGTCATGCGCAAAACCTCCTCGTGCAGCTTGGTCAGCTCCCGGCAGAGGCTGATGCGGCGCTCCGGGCCCAGCACCGCGAGAAGGGCCGAGAGCGTCTCGCGCAGGCGGTGGGGCGCCTCGTAGAGGATCACGGTGCGCTCTTCGCGCAGCAGGGCGCCCAGGCGCAGCTTCCGCTCCTTTTTGTCGGCGGGCAGAAAGCCCTCGAACACGAAGCGGCCGGTGGGCAGCGCCGAGACGCTCAGCGCCGTGATGGCCGCGCAGGGGCCCGGGAGCGCGACCACCGGCACGCCGGCCTCGGCGCACAGGCGCACGAGGTCCTCTCCGGGGTCGGAGATGGCCGGGCAGCCCGCGTCCGTCACGAGCGCGCAGCTTTCGCCGTTCTGCAGCCGGGCCAGGATCCTCGGGCCGCTTTCGAGCTTGTTGTGCTCGTGGTAGCTGACCAGGGGCTTTTTGATCTCGAGATGGTTGAGCAGCTTCAGAGACACGCGGGTGTCCTCGGCCGCGATGAAATCCGCCGCCGCCAGCGTATCCCGGCAGCGGGCTGAAATATCCCCCAGATTGCCGATCGGCGTGGGGACGAGATAAAGAGTTCCATTCATATGATC
>ONVE01000016.1 GCA_900321215.1 uncultured Eubacterium sp.
ACATCTGTCTGAAAGCAAGACGTCCTATACGACCAAATCCATTGATTGCTACTTTTACTGCCATGTTTTTAAATCCTCCTAGATTTTTATTAATATACTGCATAACGCAGTAAGATATCGTGAATAGTATCACAGAGATATAATAACCATAATTCAATTAAATTTCAAGAGAAAATATGATCAATCTGTTTTTTTCTCGAATCTGTACCTCTGTTTGATATCAGGATATTTATCGTGATCCACCTCACTCATGAACATATCATAAGGCCGGCAATACATTTTGAAGTCATCATATAGCGCCTGATACACGATAAGCTTATCTCTTGATTCAGAATGAATGGCTGTTCCGATGATCTGATAAAGATAAAGATTTTTCGCCCTTTCCTCCGGTGAAAGCGTCTCTCTCTTGAAATGCATCACTATATCCCCGGGAGCAAAGCTTCTCTCCTCTTCAGGTTCGGAAAAATCATCTATATCATCATCAAATTCATCATATTCCTTCTCTTCAGCCTTTGCCGCTTCAGCTGCTGCCTTTTCTGCAGCCTCTCTCTCCGCTGCCTCAGCCGCTGCTTTTTCCGCAGCTTCTTTCTCAGCCGCTTCAGCTGCTGCCTTTTCTGCAGCTTCTCTCTCAGCCGCTTCCTTTTCTTCCTGAAGCTTTTTACGATACTGCTCCTCAGCCATATGACGTCCTTCATTTGTCAGAACGTAAAGTGCCTGGGAAAATGCTGCAAAATTACTTGTTTCAAAGTTCCTGCAGTATATCGCAAATTCAACTATATCGAAGAATCGGATGAATTCAGTAAGTGCATCTCTGAATGCGCTTGCCACTATCGTCGGGTCATTCTGAAATGCGCCGCAGCCAAATGCACCCAAAATGAGTATCTTAACGCCATTTGCCGCTGCAACCGTAAGAATATGTCTGCTCCTTGTCAAATGAATACTGTACAGCTCTTCAGCCGTAAAGCCTGTCTGACCGCTATTCTCCTGACCATACGGAATATAATGTACTCCGTGAAGGTTAGGCGCCGCACAGCTTATAACATCTACTGTGCACCATTTGTTCTTCGGAAGTCTTTCAGGATACTCGTCATCTGATTTACAGATAACTATGTCCGGTGAATAGATCACCGCATCACTGTTCCTGAAATCCGAAGCCTCGAGATTCGGTCTGTAATAGGCCTCATAAAGCCATTTCTGGTTAAGTGTCGGATAAAGAGTCGAGCATCTGCATAAAGCCTCCTCCTGGGCACTGGAGCCATTAATAACTCCTCCTCCCGGGTTGACTGCTGATGCAAAATTCAGAACTGCTACCTTTTTGTTTGGAAATGAATGACACATATCCATTGCGGCAGCAAATGTTCTCTTGTTGGTTATCCTTACCTCCGCATCACTCACATTTTCCTGCGGACGCATAAGCACCGGATATTCATTTGCGGCATAAAGCTTAGTCTTTGCCGCACTGCTTGTCATCTCCGCAAGAAGAGTTTTATCTGTAGAAAAAAACTCTACGGTATCTTTGAAGATACCGGCATTTATCTCTCTGTTATCCATTATTATAATACCCTTTTCTTAAGACACATGAGACACTCGCTTATACCGTCAAGAGCAACCTCAAGATTAAGTGAACGGAAAGCGCTGTGCATCTTGCCGTCCGGATAAAAATCCTTATTGATTTCAGAAAGGGCGTCTACCGATGCCATATCCTGCTCCTGATTGAGTATCTCGAGTTCATAACCGAATTTTGTAAGACTCTGGTAAAGATCCTTAAACTCTATAAGCGAAGCCTGCTTGGAAAGTATTATACTGAAATAATATTTAAGTCCTTCAATATAACCTCTTTTTACCGATGGTAAATCATCAAATTTTACTATTTCGTCTGCCATTTTCTCTACTCCTCCCTAATAAGAAAAAAGTCTTCCCCCTCATAGATCTATTGTACCATATTAAGACCAAAAAACAAGCCTTAACCCTTATAAACACCGCAGATAAATAACTAACAGAACCCCTGTTAGATTATAGAATTCTGAGGGTCGCTGCTGCTGAGAAATGCAACCGAAAGGTTGTGGTTGTCCTCACATGCCGCGTTGCACATTCCTCTGAATCTTTCAAGATATGAAGCAACCTCTTCATTCAGTTCATCATAATGAACCACTACCACAAGAAGTCTGTAAACTATGGACGTAAGTACATCGTAGGTAGCATCAAGATTGTTTCCGTAATAGCTCGGAACCCTGAGTCCTTCCCTGATCCTTTCATGAAACTCTTCCTGCGATCTTACTCCCTTTAAATCTATCACTCTTATATCGTCATATGTTACATTGATAAAATCCTTCATGTTCCTCACCTCATTTAATTCTGCCCCGTAGGAATGCATCCCTGCATCACTCTTCGCCGTATAATAATTCAAATGTATTGTAATGATCCTCTGTATAGTAGATCAGTCCGTCATTTGAAAAAATGATCCTCTTCGCACCTCTCTTGGTACCTTTCGTATCAATATCGCATTCAGTATATTTTCTTCCGGCCTTCTCAGGTAAATTGCCTTCGTAATTGCCGAACCTGTCGCCGCCTATACACTTGCCCGGAGCGTATTCCTCAAGGGCTCCGCCGTTCCATCCAAGCTCTCTTGCTTCATTTTTGGTTATATAATTCTTTGGAAGCTTACCATACACATGTATGTATAAAGCTACATCATCCTTTGAATAATACTCTCCGTCCTCGTCTATAGCCGCTGAAGGAGCTTCTGTTGTCGGCGCTTCTGTTGCAGGCTTTTCGGTCGTTGGCTTCTCTGTCGTCAGTGCTTCTGTTGCCTGTTTTTCGGTCGTCAGCTTCTCTGTCGTTAACGTTTCGGCAGTAGACGCCTCGGTTTTTGCTTCGGTCGTACTCTTCCCGGAAGTGGTCTTTTCTGTTGTCTTTTCAGTTGTTACAACTGTTCCCCCGGCAGTAGTCTGTTTACCCTTCTTCTTTCCACAGCCGGTTACGGTTAATGCAAATGCCAGAATGAGCATGAAAATGATCATCCTGCATTTTCCAGGTCTAAGCTTTTCTATAAATCCTCTTGTAAAAGTTTTCATCACTCTGTCCTCCGGAATTTATCTGTTCTGATAGTAAAAGATTGCAAGATTTGTTCTGTCCCTGAGATCAAGCTTTCTCAGGATATTACTTAGATAATTACGCACAGTACCCTCCGAAAGGAACAGCTCGTCGGCAATCTCTTTATTTGAAAGTCCTTCAGCCACCTTCTCAATGAT
>ONVE01000172.1 GCA_900321215.1 uncultured Eubacterium sp.
AAAACTGTTATTTTTGATATGGACGGTACTATCCTCGATACAGAGAAATATTATCAAAAATACTGGATAATGGCGGCGGAAGAGCTTGGATATAAGATCACAAAGGAGCAGTATCTGGGGCTGAGAAGCCTGGGGCATTCATTTGCACCAGCAAGGTTTGAAGAGTTGACCGGTGATCCGGATGCATATGTGAAGATCAGAACAAGGCGAAAGGAAATGATGGAGCCTTTCATGAACAGTATTGAGATGCCGGTAAAGCCCTTTGTTAAGGAGGCTTTGAAGAAGCTTGGAGATGAAGGCTTTACGCTGGCTATAGCGACTGCTTCAAGTAAGGCGCTGACGGAGGAATACCTTACCAGAGCAGGGCTTGTCGGATATTTTGATGAATTGATCAGTGCGAGGATGGTCAAGGAAGGAAAACCATCTCCGGACGTTTATCTCTATGCCTGCGAAGCTTTAAATGTTTTGCCGGAGAATGCATTTGCGGTTGAGGATGCTCCAAATGGAGTGCTTTCAGCTTCAAGAGCCGGCTGCAGGGTTATAATGGTACCGGATCTTACTGAGCCGGACGAAGAATTAATGAAACATATTGAATTTAGGGCGGATAATATTCTTAAAGCGGCAGAATATATTCTTGGAATCAACAGATGATCATCAGGAGTAACATTAATAATCAGGAGGTATGCAGATGAAGATAATAGACATTTCACAGGAACTTTTTACATGCGCGGTGTTTCCGGGGGATTCTTCTCCGGTAAGAAATGTGCTTGAAACTATCGAAGGCGGCAGCATCTGCAACCTTACAGGCTTTTCTATGTGCGCACACAACGGAACACATGTTGATGCACCATATCATTTTTATAATGATGGAAAGACTATAGATCAGGTGGAGCTTTCTTCATTTGTAGGAAAATGCTTTGTATGCCAGGAAGAGGGCGATATTACAGAAGAAATGGCCGAGAAGGTCATGGAAAAGGCTTTAAAGGCAGACCCGGAAGCAGCAAAACGTATACTTATCGGTGGAAATGTGTGTATGACCATCGAAGGCGCAAGAGTATTCTCGAAGAAGGGAATAGTTTTATATGGTAATGAATCACAGACCGTAGGTCCTATAGATGCTCCGGCAGAGGTACATTATGAGCTTCTTGGGGCAGAGGTGGTACTTCTTGAGGGGATACGTTTAAATGGTGTTGAAGAAGGCGTATATCTTCTCAGTGCAGCACCGCTTAATCTAGGAGGAAGTGATGGCGCACCATGCAGGGCGATACTGATCAGAGAGTGAAAGGAGCAGATATGGATATAAAATCGGATGAAAGCGTTCGAAAAAAAATGTTGATTTTTTATGATAATTTTATTATCTTATAATATGTTCGCTGGATAGCGACGTTTACAAATTTAATATATAAATATCCAGTGCCTGTGAGACATTAAATAAATAGACATTTTTAAAGGGCTTTTTATGCAGTTTTAGATTAGCTGCGGTGTCTGCATAGGGTAAAAGGGAAACAGGTGTGAATCCTGTACGATCTCGTCACTGTATTGGAGGAGTATATGGCGGTGCGCTTTTCGCGCAGTCACTGATAGATGAAAATATTGGGAAGACAGTCATATGCGTTGATAACTGAGCCAGGAAACCTGCTGGATGTTTGGTACAGAAGATTATAATCTTCAGATCACGAGGAATTGGTCGTACTGTTTTTCTCTGTAAATTCTTTTTGTCAGAGCTTTTTTGGTGCGTTTTCATCGGCGCAGCCAGGTCTTTTTCTGACGCTCAGTATTCTTAATTCCAAGTAATCTGAAATTATATATTTCCCGGAATATTAAGTGATATTTCGGTTTCATTTTCAAGGAGGAAAGAAGAAATGAGAAAGAAACTTTTACTTGCTGCATTATCAGTATTTACAGTCTGTGCAATGACAGCCTGCGGTAAGGAAGATGACGACAAGACAGAGGCAGTTACAACAGCAGCTACAACAGCTGCAGTAACTACAGAGGCACCAACAGAGGCTCCGACAACTGAAGCTCCTACGACTGAAGCGCCAACAGAGGCACCTTCAACAGAAGAGCCAGCATCAGAAGAGGAAGATGAAGAGAATTACGAGACCGGCGATGCATCCCTTGATAACCCAAGAAATGCTGACGAGATCGGTGAGAACGAGATCCTTGTTGTAAGCTTTGGTACAAGCTATAATGATTCAAGAAGACTTACAATCGGTGCTATAGAAGAAGCTATAGAGAAAGCATATCCTGACTGGAGCGTTAGACGTGCATTTACAAGTGATATCATCATCAATCATGTAAAGAAGCGTGACGGAGAGGTTATCGACAGCCTTGATGAAGCTCTTGAGAGAGCTGAGAAGAACGGTGTTAAGAACCTTGTTATCCAGCCTACACATCTTATGAACGGTTATGAGTATGAGGACGTTTTAAAGGCACTTGCAAAGCATGAAGGATTTGAGACAGTTACTATCGGAGATACACTTCTTGCAAAGGATGAGTATTTTGAGAGAGTTGCAAAGATCCTTGCTGATACAATGAGCAAGTATGATGATGGCGAGACAGCTATCTGCTTCATGGGTCATGGTACAGAGCATGAGTCAAATGCAGTTTACGCAAAGATGCAGGAAACATTTAAGAATCTTGGTTATGAGAACTTTTATGTTGGTACTGTAGAAGCAGAGCCTTCATTCCAGGATGTTGTTGATACAGTAGCTGCAGCTGGAAAGTACAAGAAGGTTGTTCTTAGACCACTTATGGTTGTTGCTGGAGATCATGCAAATAACGATATGGCCGGTGATGAGGATGATACATGGAAGAGCCTTTTTGTAAATGCAGGATTTGAAGTAGAGACAGACATTTCAGGACTTGGCGAATTAGAAGAGATCCAGAAAATGTATGTTGAATTTGTAGGAAATTCAATCGAATCACTTGCAAAATAATCTGTAGAAGGATCATCCGGTTGAATAAAAAGCTTTATATTAAAAAATAAAGGAATTACTAAAAATGATTAAGACTAAAAAGAAATTCAGGATCACACTTTTACTTATGGCAGCACTTTTGGTTTCAGGCTGCGGCAAGAAGGAGGATTCTGATAAGACTACAGCAAATGCTCCGGCAGCGCAGGTAACAGAGGCAGCTTCGGCAGATACCGCAGTAGTATCAGAAGAGGTGACAAGCGAGAAGGCAACAGATAATTCCGAGGCAGAGACTACAACTGAACCGGCTTCAAATGAGGGGAAGATAGCTGATCAGTCTGAAACAGTCGAGGCGGAAGAGGTTGTTGATGCAAATATGTCACCGATCACAGCTGATATGCTGAATGATGGCGAGTATGACATTAATGTTCTGTCAAGCTCTTCAATGTTCAAGATAGAATCAACTAAGCTTAAGGTTTCGGATGGTAAGCTTACAGTTACCATGACCATGGGCGGTAAGGGCTATTTATATGTATTTACCGGTACTCCTGATGAAGCAGTTGCGGCAAAGGAAACGGATTATATACCATTTGTTGAGAATGAAAATGGTGATCATACATTTACATTTGATATCGAGGCACTTGATCAGGAGATTAAGTGTGCAGCATTCAGCAAGAAAAAGGAAAAATGGTATGACAGAAGCCTTTGCTTCACAAGCGGAACTCTGAAGGAGGATGCATTTAAGGAAGGAAGCCTTAAAACAGTTAAGTCGCTCGGACTTGCTGACGGTAAATATACTGCTGAAGTTAAGCTTGCAGGCGGTTCCGGAAGGGCAAAGGTTGATTCACCTGCTGCTATCGAGGTTCGTGACGGTGCAGCTTATATTACCCTTAAATGGAGCAGCAGCAACTACGACTATATGATAGTTGACGGAGAAAAGATTGATGCAGAGATAGTTGATGACTGTTCGACATTTAGTTTTCCTTTTATGGCATTTGATCACAGGCTCAGTGTCATAGCTGATACAACAGCTATGAGCCAGCCATATGAGATAGAGTATTCTATCAGGATTGATGCCAATACAGTTAAAGAAGCCGAATAAACAGAGCAATGAACTGATCGATGTTTCAGTAGATCGTTTATTCTGAAAAATAGAGAGGATATGGATATGAGATCATTTAGAAAGCATATTATATATATACTTGCAATGATACTTATTTCCGTATCCTTTTTTGGCTGTAAGAAGCAGGAGAATACTAAGGATGAGCCTTCGGATAAAACTCTTTACGGATATGAATTTAAGTCTGAGCTTGATATAAAATATGCAAAAGAGTATTCAGTCAGTCTTTACGAGGGCGGAATGAGTAAGATTACCATCGGTGAAGATGAGATTCTGCTGTTTGATGAAGGGACAGAAATACCGGAGAATATTGACCGGAAGAAATATATTGTTGTGAAGAAGCCGCTTAATTCGATATATAATGCGTCTTCCTCTACAATGGACTATTTTCTGTATCTTAATGAGATAGACAGAGTCACGATGACCAGTACAAAAGAAGAGGACTGGTCGGTTCCGGAGATCGCACAGCGGATCAAGGATGAAGATATTGTATATGTAGGAAAATACAGTTCGCCTGATTTTGAGTATATACTGGATGATGGATGTCAGCTTGTAGTTGAGAATCAGATGATACTTCACAGTCCGGCTACCAAAGAAAAGCTTGAAGCCTTAGGGCTTCCGGTTATCGTGGAAAGATCAAGCCTTGAGGAAGAACCTCTCGGAAGACTTGAATGGATCAAGCTTTACGGACTTCTCACAGACAAGCTTGATGCTGCTGAAGGATTCTTTGCGGCGCAGGTAAATACTCTGGAAGAGACAAAGGAGAATATCAGAAAAGAGATAGAGACGGACGATACTCCGGCTCCGTCTGCAGTTTTCTTCTATGTTAATTCGGCAGGAATACCGGCTGTCAGAAATCCTAAGGATTATATGTCAAAGCTTATAAAGATCGCAGGCTTTTTGTATTCATTTGACGGAGCTTTGGAGGATTCCGGGAAATCATTTATAAATATTCAGATGGAAGAATTCTTCGAAAAAGCTTCGGATACGGATTTACTTATATATAATGCAAGCTTTGAGGACCCGCCGAAGAATACGGCTGAGCTTCTCGCTAAGGATAAGCTCTTTGGCGAACTTAAGGCTGTACAGGAGGGAAATGTCTGGTGCTTCAGCATTGATATATTCCAGAAGCCGACGCTCATGGCTGAGGTGGTGAAAGAAATGTATATTCTGAGAAACTGCATTAAAACCGGCAGTGAACCGCCTGAACTTACTTATTTTTACAGATTAAAGTAAGGGTAAATGAAATCATAAAAAAAGCTTTATATAGATCGTTATATAAAAAGTACTGGAAAAGCTTTAGAAAGAAACGGATTATGGACAAAAACAGTGCATCAGCAAAAAGAATAAGAAGATATCTGATCTGCTTCATTTGCATGACTATCGTGCTTATGGTTCTTTTTCTGATGTCTGTAAAGTTCGGAAGCATTAAATATACATGGAGCGAGGTTCTGGATGCTTTAAGGGACCGTGATTCGGTAAAGGGCAGGATAGTTGTGGATATCAGGCTTCCGAGAGTAATTGCTGCGATACTTCTGGGAGGAGCTCTCGGAATAGCTGGTTTTATGCTTCAGAGCTTTTTCAATAATCCGATTGCGGGTCCATTTGTTCTCGGTATATCTTCCGGAGCAAAGCTTGCTGTTGCGATAGTAATGATACTTTTCATCGGTTCGGGAAATACTGTCGGATCTTACGCGCTTATAATAGCTGCCTTCCTCGGATCGCTTCTTTCAATGTTTTTCATACTTCTGGTATCGAGAAAGACCAGAAATTCAGCCATTCTGATAGTCTGCGGCGTAATGATCGGATATATCTGCTCAGCAGTTACAGAGCTTCTTATCAACTTTGCAGCGGATTCTGATATCGTGAATCTTCACAGCTGGTCAATGGGAAGCTTTTCCGGAATAAGCTGGGATAATATAAGGGTAATGATGATAATTGTAGTTTTGGGCGTTGCAGCGGCATTTCTAATGTCAAAGCCTATGGAGGCGTACAGCTTTGGTGAGAATTACGCCAGAAGCATGGGCGTGAATATTAAACGCTTCAGAATGATAATGATCATTATTTCTAGTATACTTTCAGCATGTGTGACTGCATTTGCGGGACCTATATCTTTCCTCGGAGTGGCAGTGCCGCATCTTATGAGAAGCATATTTAAGACTGCAAAGCCAAGGATAATGGTGCCTGCCTGCTTTATCGGCGGAGCAATATTCTGCCTTTTCTCGGATTTTATGGCAAGAGTGCTTTTTGCACCAACAGAGATTTCGGTCAGCACTGTAACATCGATACTGGGTGCTCCGGTCATCATTATAATAATGCTTTCAAGGAAAAGGAGGGTCTGAATGGATAAATTGTTAAAGATCGCAGGACTCTCTGCAGGATATAGAAAAAAGGCTGTTATCAGTGATGTGGATCTCGAACTTGAGAAGGGTGAGATCGTATGTCTTGTGGGACCGAACGGATCCGGCAAATCGACTCTTTTAAGGACGGTTTCAGGGCAGCAGAAAAGCATTTCGGGCAGTATCAGCCTGAATGGAAGAAATATCAATGATTATAAAGAAATAGAGCTTGCAAGAATCATTTCCATATTAATGACGGACAGGGTTGAGCCGGAGCTTATGACAGGCTATGACGTTGTCGTAAGCGGACGTTATCCATATACCGGAAGGCTTGGGATTCTCGGCGATGAAGACCGCCGTGTGGTAGATAAGGTAATGGAGCTTGTAAATATCACGTCTCTTAAGGATAAGTATTTCAGCGAAATGAGCGACGGTCAGAGACAGAGATTCATGCTTGCCAGAGCGCTTTGCCAGGAGCCGGATATACTTATCATGGATGAGCCGATGACATTTCTTGATATAAAATATAAAAAAGAACTGGTTGATATCATCAGGAAGCTTAAAAATGAAGAAGGTATAGCGATGATAATCTCTCTTCATGAGCTTGAGACAGTTAAAAGCCTTGCAGACAGAGTAGTTTGCATCAAGGATGGAGGCGTAGCAGCTGCAGGCAGACCTGAAGAAATCCTTACAGAAGAATATATAAATGAGCTTTTTGATATAAAACAGTAAAAAGTATTAAATGATAATAAAAGGTCAGCATCTATAGAGGTGCTGATCTTTTTTTGTTACCATACAGATCAAATACTCATCAAATTCAGATCACAATCAATGAATTAAGATCAGGCGTGTATTAAATATTCATATATCGACGAATCAAAGGGGAATTTGACCTGAAAAAATATAAATCGAAAATATACGAAAAAATATTTAATAAAACACAAATTTTCTATTGACAAATCATAATATCTAATATATTTTATCATTGTGAACGAAAGAATACGAAACTAATTAATGAATTAACATATTTGTACGGATAAACGAAGCAGAAAAATACACACAAAAGTGCACAAAAATAAAAGTGTACGCAAAAAAAACGTAAAAAACATCACACACAAACACACACAGGAAAGACAAGTTAAGCCCTGAGAGAGGGAAGCAAAACGGAGGAAGAACAAAAATGGATATTGAAAGACTGATAACAGACAGACTTGGCAAAAGTATCAGTGAGGCTGAAAACGAAGAGATTTATGTTGCTCTTATCGGAATAGTTAATGAGATGGCAGAGGCTAAGGAGAAGAAGGGCGACAAGAAGAAGCTGTATTATATTTCTGCAGAGTTCCTTATCGGAAAGCTTCTTTCAAATAACCTTATCAATCTCGGAATCTTTAAAGAGGTTCATGAAATCCTTAAGAGAAACGGTAAGAACCTTGGAGATATCGAAGAGCTTGAAACTGAGCCAAGCCTTGGAAACGGTGGTCTTGGAAGACTTGCAGCTTGTTTCCTTGACAGTATTGCAACTCTCGGCTTAAATGGCGACGGTGTTGGTCTTGCATATCATATGGGACTTTTTAAGCAGACATTTAAGAAGATGCTTCAGACAGAGAATCCTGACAGATGGAGAGACGGACAGAATTTCCTTATCAGAACAAATGTAGGATACCCTGTAACAATGGGCGGTAAGACATATAATTCGGTAATGTATGATCTTCTTGTTACCGGTTACGATAACAGAACAAACAGACTTCATCTTTTTGATCTTGATTCGATTGATGATGGTATCATTGGTGACGGAATATCTTTTGACAAGACAGATATCAATAAGAATCTTACACTTTTCCTTTATCCGGATGATTCAGATGAGGACGGAAGAAGACTTCGTATCTATCAGCAGTATTTCATGGTATGCAACGGTGCGCATCTTATCCTTGATGAGGCTGTTTCAAGAGGCTCAAATCTTTATGATCTTCCTGAATATGCAGTTATCCAGATAAATGATACACATCCTACAATGGTAATCCCTGAGCTTATCAGACAGCTTATGGAGAGAGGCCTTAACATGGATGACGCTATCTCAGTAGTTGAGAGAAGCTGTGCATACACCAATCATACAATCCTTGCAGAGGCTCTTGAGAAGTGGCCAATCTGCTACCTCAAGACTATCGTACCTCAGCTTGTTCCGATCATCGAGGTGCTTGATGACAGGATCAGAAGAAAGTACAATGATGAATCTGTTGTGATCATTGACAGAAATGATACAGTTCACATGGCTTCAATAGATATTCATTACGGCTTCTCAGTAAACGGTGTTGCCGGACTTCACACAGAGATCCTTAAGAATACAGAGTTAAACAATTATTACAGACTCTATCCGGAGAAGTTTAATAATAAGACAAATGGTATCACCTTCAGAAGATGGCTGATGTCATGTAATTCAGAGCTTACAGATTATCTTGAGGGTAAGATCGGTACCGGTTTCTTAAAGGATTCATTCCTTCTTAAGAAGCTTGAAGAGTTTAAGGATGATGAGGCAACCTTAAATGATATTGCCGATATCAAGATGACCAAGAAGAAGGAATTCTGCGATTACCTTAAGACAACAAGAGGAATCGAGCTTGATCCAAATACAATATTTGATGTTCAGAGCAAGAGACTTCATGAGTATAAGAGACAGCAGCTCAATCTGCTTTGGGCTGTAAAAAGATATTTAGAGATAAAGAATGGCATTATTCCTAAGGAAAGAGTAACCGTTATTTTCGCCGCCAAAGCCGCTCCTGCATATACTATAGCGAAGGATATAATCCATGCCATTCTCTGTCTCCAGTCTCTTATTGAGAAGGATGAAGAGGTTAAGAAGTACTTAAGAGTCATCATGATCGACAATTATAATGTTTCCGTAGCAGAGAAGCTTATCCCGGCATGCGATATCTCGGAGCAGATCTCACTTGCATCAAAGGAAGCCAGCGGAACTGGAAACATGAAGTATATGCTTAACGGTGCCATAACACTTGGAACTATGGACGGAGCAAATGTTGAGATCTTCGAAAATGTAGGAGAGGACAACATTTATATCTTCGGTTTATCAAGCGATGACGTTATCGACAGCTACAGAAGAAATATCTATAACCCAAGATATTACTATGACAATTTCGAGACCATCAGAACAGTTGTTGATTTCCTTGTTTCAGATGAAATGAAGAGCTGCTCAGGCGAAAGCTTTAAGGAAATGGTTGAGGTTGTTAAGAAGGCATCCGAGACAGAAGCTGCAGAGGGAGAAGAGAAGACAGAAGTATCAGCTCCTGAAACAGAGATGGTTGAGAAGACTTCATATAGAGACGAGTCACTTGAAAGACTTCATAATGAGCTTTTAAGTAAGGATTATTTCATGACATTCCCTGACTTCGAGGATTACTGTGCTAAGAGAGAAAAGGCTCACGGTGATTATGAGGACAGAAGAGAATGGAGCAGAAAGTGCCTTATAAATATTGCAAATGCTGGCTTCTTCTCATCAGACAGAACTATCGATGAGTACAACAGAGATATCTGGAAGCTTTCATAAGCTTATAAACTTCCTCAGCTTATCATAAATATATTATTTTCAGAATAAGCGTTAATATGTTACAATGGAGTCGCGGGCTGCCGCGGCTCCATTTTTATGCGGCAAAAAGCAGCCGGGCAGAGGCAGAAGCGTGGACTGCATGCTTTGCAGGGTAAAAAACACTCAGGGAGGAAGAAACTTGATAGATAAGATTACAGAGGTTCTGAATAA
>ONVE01000007.1 GCA_900321215.1 uncultured Eubacterium sp.
AATGCATTCCGCAAATACGTTGCGCCGCAGGTCGTAGAGGAGATCTCGAAGAAGGGTGATTTCAAGATAGAGCTCGGCGGCGAGAACAGGGATATCGCGGTGCTTTTCGTTGATATCAGAGGCTTTACCACAATGTCGGAAGCTCTTGAACCGGAAGAGGTCGTTGCGATATTAAATGAATATCTGTCACTCACGACCAAGTCGATCTTCGATAATTCGGGTACTCTCGATAAGTTTGTCGGAGATGCAACGATGGCTGTATTTAATTCTCCATTTGATCTTCCAGATTATGAATTCAAGGCTGTCTGCGCAGCGATGGATATAGTTAACGGCGGAAAGGCTCTTGAAAAGCAGCTTATGGAAAAATACGGCAGGACGGTAGGCTTCGGAGTAGGCGTAAATGTAGGACCTGCGGTTGTCGGAAATATCGGCTGCGAATTCAGAATGGATTTCACCGCCATAGGCGATACGGTAAATACCGCTGCACGTCTTGAGGCAAATGCGAAAAAGGGCCAGGTACTTATAAGCGATGTGCTTTATGAAAGGCTTAAGGATCGTATAGAAGTAAATGAAATAGGAGAGATACCGCTTAAGGGTAAGAGTAAGGGTGTATTTGTTTACGAGGTGAAGGAGGTGCATCATGCTTAGCTTTTTCGGACGCGGTTCCGGTTTCTCTGATGTGCATAATGGCGCATTTTTCCGTATCGGACATGATATCGTGCTGATGGACTGCCCGATGATAAGCTTTACAAAACTGAAGAATATGAAGGATGCAGACTTCGAGCATATTTATGTTGCAGTGACGCACACCCACAGCGACCATATTGCAGGACTAGCCCTGACGATACATTATGCAACCTTTGTGTGGAAGAAGAAGGTTACGGTTATCGCTCCTTCAGAAGAGGTGAGAAAGGAGCTGGAGTTTCTTCTTGGAGAAATGGACGGCTGCAGCAAAGAAACCTACAGTACGGTCACAGCGGATGAGGCTGTCGGAGAGAAGGTCGGAATCGGAGCCGGGTTGGAAGGCAGCCTGAAAGCTGGCGCGGAGGATGCAGCTGAAGCTGTAAAAAATGAATTGTGCTGGCTTCAGGGAGTGATACCGACTGTGCATGTTCCGGCGCTGGATGGAAAATGCTTTGGTTACCGGCTGACCGTTGAAGGTAAAAATGTTATCTACACAGGCGATACGGCGACGCTGGAACCATTTATCCCTTATATCCAGCCGGGAAGCGTACTTTATACGGAGTGCTCTGCTATAGAAAGCGGCGTGCATCTTTATATCGACAGGCTGCTTAAATATGAGGACTTTTTTAAGAAAAATGATGTGACGGTTTATCTGATGCATCTTGATGATGAGAAGAGTATTGTGAAGAAGATTAAAGGAACTGGACTGCAGCTTGCTCCGCTCTATGTGGAGCAGGATATACGATCTGCAGACACTACGGGGGTAGATATGATGGATAAAGGATTACTGGATAATATTTACGATATAAGTGCAAGGCTGTATTCTGAAATGTGCAGCGATAAGGAGAAGGATCATAAGGCTATATTTGAATATATGACCGAGCTTGGAAGGACCATGGCGGATGCTGACAGAGCCAGCTTCTGGAAATGGGACAGACACAAGAAGCAGCTCTGGACCACCTCGGCTACCGGAGTTGACAGGATTGTGATCCCTGATAATACCGGACTTGTAGGCAAGGCTCTGAAGAGCGGTAAGGTCGTTGTTACAAATGATCCGTACAACGATCCGGATTTTAATAAGGCGGTTGACATAAAAACAGGCTATAGGACGAAATCAGTGCTTGTAATGCCTGTTGCAGATATAAATGGTGAATTTATCGGAGCCTTCCAGATCATCAATAAAAACGGTGACGGCGGATTTGATGAGAAGGAGGATGTAAGACGACTTTCAATGGCGGCGCTTATCTGCGGACTTGCGGTTGAGTCGGAAAGCTTCTTCGAGGAGTCACATCACGACAAGCTGACAAAGCTTAAGAACAGAATGGGATTCTACAGTGATTTCTCACGCATTTTCAGCAAGGTGCTTTCCGAGGGAAGAAAGCTCAGCCTCTTTATATGTGATATCGATAAATTCAAGAGGGTAAATGATACCTACGGCCATAATGCGGGCGACGATGTTCTTGCCTTTGTTGCATCCATCCTTGAAGCATCCTGCAAGGATAAGGAGGCGGTCTACAGATGGGGCGGCGAGGAATTCATCATGATGATGCCTGATACTGACCTTCTGCAGAGCGTTGCAAAAGCAGAAGAGATAAGAAAGAGGATCATGGAGTCTTCTATCAATGCAGACGGAAATGTCATCAGCGTTACCATGAGCTTCGGCTGCAGGCTCTTCGATGAGAATCTTTCCATCGAGGATAATATCAGCAAGGCTGACGAGCATTTATATACCGCTAAGGAAAGCGGCCGAAACTGCGTGATCTACTAATCGCAGTCAGTAATGGAAGGTTGTAATATTATTTTTTCTTTACGATATATTTAGGTTTTGGTATAATATAGTCTATCAAATGCGGAGGAACGCTGGGCGCAGAATCTTTTATCAAATGCGGAGGAACGCTGGGCGAAGCGAGTATTTACTCCGCAACGGTTTTTCAAAAAATTGGGGTGAGCATAAGAGGAGGCAACTATATGAGTGATAACGGACTTATAATGCAGTATTTTGAGAAGGATCTTCCTGATGATGGAACACTTTGGAAGAGCCTTGCACTTGATGCGGCAAAGCTTAAAGCAGTGGGTGTTACAGCTGTTTGTCTTCCGCCGGCATATAAGGGAGCAGAGGGCTCTTCAGATACAGGATATAATGTTTATGATCTTTATGATCTCGGAGAGTTTAATCAGAAGGGTTCGGTTCGTACAAAGTACGGTACTAAGAAGGAATACCTTGATGCGATAAAGGAGCTTCATGCCAAGGGCATAAATGTATATGCAGATATCGCTCTTAATCATAAAATGGGAGCTGACGAGGTAGAAGAGGTCAAGGCTGCCGAATTCAACAGCCTGAACCGTTATCAGATGATAGGCGATAACAGAAAGATCGGCGCGTGGACAAAGTTCACATTTCCGGGCAGAAAGAATAAATATTCGGATTTCAAATGGAACTGGAGACATTTTGATGGTATCGACTGGGATCAGAAGACACTTAAGAAGTCTCTCTATAAGTTTGCCGGCAAGGAATGGAACGAGGGCGTTGACGACACCGCAAACGGTAATTATGATTACCTGATGGGTGCAGATATAGATTTCAACAATCAGGAAGTTTATGATGAACTTGTAAAATGGGGCAAATGGTATCTTGAGACTACCGGCATCGACGGTATGAGACTTGACGCCGTAAAGCATATTCCGGCTTCATTTTACAGAGACTGGTTATACAGACTCCGCGAAGAGACAGGCAAGGAGCTGTTTACTGTTGGTGAATTCTGGCATTGGGACAGAAATCTTCTTGAGAAGTATCTTGAGGATATCAAGACACCTGCATCTCTCTTCGATGTACCTCTTCATTTCAGCCTCCATAACTGCTCAAGAGCTCACGGAGACTACGATCTGAGAAGGATATTTGACGGATCGCTTGTTGAGAGCAGTCCGATAAGTGCAGTAACATTTGTTGATAATCATGAATCACAGCCGGGCGGAAGCCTTGAGTCCTGGGTTGAGGATTGGTTCAAGCCTATGGCGTATGCTATCATTTTACTCAGACAGCAGGGTTATCCATGTCTTTTCTATGGAGATTATAAGGGAATTCCGTCTTCAAAGATCAAATCCAAGAAGACAATGCTTGACAAGCTCCTTAAGCTTCGTAAGAATAAGGCGTACGGATATCAGCATGACTATCTTGACGATCCGAACTGTATCGGCTGGACAAGAGAGGGCGACGACGAGCATAAGGATTCCGGACTTGCTGTTGTTATCTCTGACGGAACAGGCGGAACAAAGCGTATGTACATCGGAAGACATTTCGCCGGAGCACATTTCTCTGATGTTATGGGAAATGCAAAGTACAACATAAAGATAGATAGTGAAGGATTCGGAGACTTCTACGTAAACAGAGATGCTGTTTCAGTTTGGGTACGTAAGGAGCCTAAGTAGAAAGCCGGTCAGGTGAAAAGATGCGTAAAACAATCAGAACAGAATCGGTTGATGAGTTATTCGAAGCTATCATGAGCCTTAAGGACAAAGAGGAATTCTACGAATTCTTTGAGGATATATGCACCGCAAATGAAGTCGTTTCGATCGCACAGAGGCTTGAGGTGGCGAAAATGCTCCATGAGAATAAGACATATACGGAGATTGCTGCTGAAACAGGTGCTTCAACGGCTACCATCAGCAGAGTTAACAGATCCATGAATTATGGAAATGGAAGCTACGAATATATATTTAAGAGACTGGGCACACAGCTGCCTGAATCATAAAATCTGTATTTGAAAGGAAAAAAGGAATTAATATGGACCCTGATGCCATAGTGAAGTTGGTCGTCCTGATAGTACTTCTTATACTGTCGGGTGTATTCTCTTCAGCGGAGACGGCGCTTACCACGGTAAACATGAACAAGCTGAAGGCTCTTTGTGATGAAGGTAACAGAAGGGCGGCCAAGGTAATAAGGCTTAGAGAGTCATCTTCAAAGCTGCTTACAACAGTATTAATAGGAAATAATATAGTAAATCTGTCGGCCTCAGCCCTTGCGACAACGCTTTGTACTGAGGTCTTTGGCAGTGCTTTTATCGGTGTTGCAACGGGTATACTCACATTGGTTGTACTTGTGTTCGGAGAGATAACGCCAAAAACTCTCGCAACTCTTTACAGCCTGAGGCTTTCGCTTTTTTTTGCGTATCCGGTTGCATTTCTTATGCTCATTTTTACGCCGATCATCTGGATACTGAACGGTATCACTGCGGTTATCTTCAAGATACTCCGCGTGGATCTGAATAAAAAGGAGCATATGACAGAAAGCGAGCTTCGTACTATCGTTGATGTGAGCCATGAGGACGGCGTCATCGAGAAGGACGAGAAGGAAATGATAACCAATGTGGTTGATTTCGGTGAGGTGGTATCGAAGGATATAATGGTACCGAGAGCCGATATGGTCTGCGTTGATGCGGATTCCGGATATGATGAACTGCTTGAGATCATCAAAAAGGAGAACTTTTCGAGAATCCCGGTCTACAGAAAGACCAGGGATCATATCATCGGTATTCTCCATGTGAAGGATGTACTTCTTCTGGATGAGAATGAGAAAAAGCATTTCCGGATAGACAAGGTCATGAGAAAGCCGATATTTGTCTACGAGTATCAGCACACTGCGAAGATATTTGCAGGTATGAAAACCTCTTCGGCAACAATGTGCATCGTTATTGACGAATACGGACTGACCGCGGGACTTATCACCATGGAGGATCTTCTTGAGGAGATCGTTGGTGACCTGAGAGATGAGTATGATACTTACGAGGATGATCTGATCAGAAAGGTTGGAGAGGATCATTACGATATAGATGCATCGGTTAAGATAGATGATGTAAATGATGCGATAGGCACGAATCTTGAATCGGAGGATTACGATTCCATCGGAGGATACGTTATAGAGCTTCTTGACAGGATACCTGAAGAGGGCGATGAGGTTGAGGATGGAAATGTAAGGATCAAGGTTACGAGTGCCGAGAAGAAGAGAGCCGTCAGAGTGGAGCTTTTCGTGCTTCCGAAGGAAGAATCTCAAGAGGATGAGGAAGAGTAGAAAATGAATGAGAAGGAAAATGAACTGAAGAAGGAGATAAGAAGGCTGATAAGGCTGGATTATATCATGCCCGAGGATATTCCGGACATAGAGCTTTATATGGATCAGGTCACGAGATTCATGGATACTCATCTGCAGAGAAATGTCCGTGCGGATTCGGACGAGTCGAAGACACTGACCAAGACGATGATCAATAATTATACGAAGAATAAGCTCCTGCCTCCTCCGGAGAAGAAGAGATATACCAAGGAGCATATCATCATGCTCATTTCCATCTATTATCTGAAGAATATCGTATCCATAAGCGACATCAGAAAGCTTCTGGATCCGATGAAGGAGAGATATTTCAACAGGGAAGGCGGAGACGGTAAGAGTCTTGGCGAGATCTACAGTGAGATATTCAATCTTGAGAAGAGACAGTATTTTAATATTGAGAACAGCATACTCCGTGCGGAGGAGATAACCGAGTTTAAAATGAAGGATGCTGATGACGAATATGTTAAAAAGCTGACCTTTATTTATATGCTCGCTTATGATATATATAGTAAGAAATGCTTTATGGAGCATCTTATAGATGAAATCGATGAGGCGGAGAAGAAGAGGAAGGAAGTTGAAGCCCTGAAGGCGGCTAAAAAGCAGGCTGCAAAGAAAACAGCGGCAAAGAAGGCTTCTTCCGGCAAGGCTGCTGCAAATAAAGCTGCGGCAAAAGCCTCTGCTAAGACTGCAGCGGGAAAATCTTCTGCAAAAACCTCTTCAAAGACTGCAGCACAGAAAACTGCTGTAAAGAAGACTTCAAAACAGGGGACTGATAAGAAGTAGAGTTTTTCAGGCATTTTGAAGAAGCGGACCGGGCGGTCGGTCAGAGTTTCTTCTTATTAAATAAATAACAGAAAAGGAATAATTAAAAATGATCAGCGCAAATAACATTTCACTAAGATTTGGTAAGAAAGCACTTTTCGAGGAGGTAAATATCAAGTTTACTCCGGGAAACTGCTACGGACTTATAGGAGCAAACGGAGCCGGAAAGTCAACATTTCTCAAGATCCTTTCAGGAGAGCTTGAGCCGACAAGCGGCGATGTTACTATGGATCCGGGAGAGAGACTTTCAGTTCTTCAGCAGGACCATTTCAAATATGATGCATATAATGTACTTGATACAGTTATCATGGGAAACAAGAGACTGTATGATATCATGCAGGAGAAGGATGCCATCTATGCAAAGGAAGATTTTACAGAGGAGGATGGTATCAGAGCTTCTGAGCTTGAGGCCGAATTTGCAGAGCTTGACGGCTGGAACGCGCAGGCAGATGCAGAGACACTTCTTAACGGACTCGGTGTTGAGCCGGAGTATCATTACAGCATGATGAGTGAGCTTGACGGCAACCTTAAGGTCAAGGTTCTTCTTGCACAGGCACTTTTCGGTAATCCGGATGTTCTTCTTCTGGATGAGCCTACAAACCACCTGGATCTTGACGCTATAGCGTGGCTTGAGGAGTTCCTTATCAATTTCGAGAATACAGTTATCGTTGTCAGCCATGACAGATATTTCCTCAACAAGGTCTGCACACATACAGCCGATCTTGATTACGGAAAGATCCAGATCTATGCCGGAAACTACGACTTCTGGTATGAGTCAAGCCAGCTGATGATCCGTCAGATGAAGGAAGCAAACAAGAAGAAGGAAGAGAAAATCAAGGAACTTAAGGAATTCATCGCACGTTTCTCTGCAAATGCAAGTAAATCCAAGCAGGCAACCTCGCGTAAGAAGGCTCTTGAGAAGATCGAGCTTGATGAGATCAAGCCTTCCAGCAGAAAATACCCATATATCGATTTCAGACCTAACCGTGAGATCGGAAATGAAGTCCTTACTGTTAAAAATATCAGCAAGACTGTTGACGGCGTAAAGCTCCTCGATAATATTTCATTTACAGTCGGAAGAGATGACAAGATCGCTTTCGTAGGACCAAATACACTTGCAACAACAATGCTCTTCAAGATCCTTGCCGGTGAAGAGGAGCCGGATGAGGGTGAATACAAGTGGGGCGTTACAACCTCTCAGGGATATTTCCCTAAGGATAACACCAAGGAGTTCAACAACGATCTTCTGATGGTAGACTGGCTTACACAGTATTCTGAGGAGAAGGATGCTACATACGTTAGAGGCTTCCTCGGAAGAATGCTCTTCCCTGGAGATGCCGGAACCAAGAAGGTTAAGGTCCTTTCCGGTGGTGAGAAGGTAAGATGCCTTCTGTCAAAGATAATGATTCAGGGAAGCAACTGCCTTATCCTTGACGAGCCTACCAACCACCTCGATATGGAGTCGATCACATCGCTCAATAACGCACTTATCAAGTTCCCGGGCGTTGTACTTTCTGCCTGTCAGGATCATCAGTTCATCCAGACTACAGCAAATCGTATCATGGAGCTTACAAATACAGGACTTATCGATAAGCAGACAACCTATGATGAGTACCTTGAAAATGATGAGCTTGCAAGAAAGCGTCAGGTCATGAATATGGATAAGGCGCTTGAGGATGAAGCGGAAGAGGAATAAAAATATAAATATATTAATATATTATGGTTAGAGTATTGTAGATAAATCTGCATAATCAGTTACATATTAAAAGGCATGTCCGGATAAAACGGACATGCCTTTTTAAGTGGATCATACAAGTAGATCATATATGTGGATCATACAAGTAGATCATACAAGTAGATCATGTAAGTGGATCATATATTTGAATCATATGATTTATTCGTATTCTTCAAGTATATAGTCAAGGAACATGCAGGCTCTTTCAATACGCTTTTCCTTACCGGTAGCGATGCAGAAGTAAACTTCCCTGTCGCCGAGGTTCATATCCTTGACGAATTTGGTGCCTGTTATGTTGATACCTACAGGAATATCCCTCTTACCAAGCTGGAGAAGCTGGGCGGTAGATGTAACATAGCGGGCCTCCTCCGCGATATCAGGAGAGGAATAATCGGAAGTGCAGTAAAGCCTGTCCTTATATTTCTCAATATATGAGCTTCCGGCAGTTGACTCAAGAGTATAAATGATGCCTGAATAAGCTGCAAACTCAAGGCCGTCCCTGTCGGTTATCATACAGTCATAGAAATCATTTGAACACTGGAGGGAGAGAGCACTGGCTCTGGAATTCTCCGAGGTGTTGCTGGTTTCGTAATCAACAGTTATATTATAGTAGACATCCGCACAAAGCTGGGTGCCTTTATCAAGCTCCTTGTCGCTGGCGAACTTCTCGATAGGATCATCCACCACGTTGAGCGGCTGGATCGGATTGATCACCGCACAGGCTATCGAAACCGGGCGGGTATTCTTATATATAGCTATCAGTATATATGACACAAATACTATGGCGGCAGCGGAGCAGATAAAAACCCATTTATAATAGTAGATAATGTATTTGGTCTTCTCCCATTTGGACATTCCTGCGGTACGCTCCCGGAACTGCTCCTTCCTGCGCAGACGTTTCTCTTTGCCGGTCAGAAGGCTGGTCTCAAGTCTGTCTTCTGAGTCACTTTCCTCCTCTGTCTTCGGCTTTTCCTTAAATTCATCTAGCATCTCTCTCATCTTTTGTATATCCTCACTAAAGAAATAATATATAAATATGTTATAATTTAAACATTATTTACAACGGGATGCAAGCAAATTAACAGAAAATTCAAAAATTAACAAAAAATTAGGTAAAAAAGTGGGGTTTATTGTATTAAATTTAGTATGAGTATATACAATATAGTAAAACTGACTAAAAAAGTGCTTTTTTTTAAAAAAAACGCTTGCTAAATTGTCTAATATGTCCTATAATCAACCTTGCATTGAATGTTCAAGGCTTGTCATTCGAACAGTATGAAGTTCGTTTGGCGTTAGCAATCTCGGATTGCTGATTATAGACAGCACTGATTACGGTGAGAATGAAAAAAGCCAAAAAAACAGAACACACATAATAAAAGGAGGTTTTTCTTGTGAAAAAGATTAAGAAAACACTTGCTCTTTCTCTTGCACTTGCTATGGGACTTTCTCTTGCAGCCTGTGGTAAGGATGAGGATGACAAGACAACAGCAGCACCAGCAACAACAGCACCAGCAACAGAGGCAGCTACAACAGAGGCACCTGCAACAGA
>ONVE01000149.1 GCA_900321215.1 uncultured Eubacterium sp.
CTTGGCATTGATTATCACATTGAATACAAAATCATGATTAGAGAGTATCAGAAGAACCTCCTCTCGGCTGATAAGAAGTCTCTCGCCCTCTACCACCGCATAAAACTGTCCGTCCTCCTTAATAAGATCTACTCCGTTATCAAGATGTCTAACAGCATTTTTTTCTTCCATCCGTCTCTCTCCCTGCTATTATTTATAGCTGTAAATATAATCGAAATATCTGATGATCGTTACACTGTCTGATTCAGGAGGCTCGCAGCCCCATTTTTCAGTATAGTCTGCGATCTCTTTCTCAGCATCATCAAATCTCTTGACTATAACTGCGAAATCCTCGCCCTTTTCCTCCTTCGGCTTTGAAGGATCCTCAGGCAGTATATGATACTCGGTTCCATTTATATTAAAATATGTATAATCCCTGTTCCTGTAGCAGTATTTTTCAACCGAAAATGAAGCATTCGACTGGCTGTAACGGCAGAGAACACGCTTTACTTCCATATTTCCGGCATTTCCGCTGTAAGGCTCGGCGATGATATCGCAAGGATCCTTACCGTATGCAAGCACCTTCAGGCAGCCCGCAAGGTCAACTCTTCCTTCCATGCAGGTAAAGATGTAAGTGAAACCGGTACTGCTATTATATAATATAAGCTCAGGAATACCGCCGCCGTCAAGATCCTTGAAGCACATAAGATCCGGTTTGCCGGTGCTCTGATTGATATCAAGGCTGTTGCTGAATTCTCCGACAGAAACGCCTCTGCTGAGATCCATGCGGAGGTTGTCCTCCATATTTACCATGTAGTTATAATATGCAAGCTTCCAGTAATTACTGAGAAATGCTTTCTGCTCGGTCAGATTTACTTCATTTCCAAATACCTTATCAACCTTATCAAGAAGATCGGCTGCGCCGTTTATATCATTTTTCTTGATCAGGTTAAGTATCTCTGAAGGATAGAAGCCTGCCGCCATCTCCACAGCTCTTTTTCTGAGTTCCTCGAATTTGGTCAGATAATCCTTGAAAAGCCTGTCATTTCTCTTCTCTTCAACATATTTATCAAGGCCATCGACCGCTTCAACGTACTGACCGTTGTCGATCATGCTCTGAAATTTGTCAAAATTCTCATCGAAGCTTCCAAGAGCACTGTGCTCCTCTTCTATGGCACTAGCCGCACTTTCGGCATTTCCTGAAAAAAGCTCCTTCGATGTATCAATATAAGCCTGGATCATATCATTTTCTATCTTGCCATTCAGATAACTGTTGTAAAGTGAATTGATCCTTTTTTCGAAAAATGCATCTATCTCGTTTACATAATCTTTACTGAGATTTCTCTGGCTGTTTGATACAGAGCCGCCGGCAGCATATGTAAGATTATATACATTTCTGAAATCCACAAGATATCTGTCATATGAACCTTCTCTTCCATTTAAACAAAGCTCATTGGCACAAATCTTAAATCTTCTGTCCAGCTCCTTTTTGTTGGCGCTTGTATAGCATTTGATCCAGTTGCTGCTGAACTTGCCGCCGCCCGAAAGGTCATCCTTACGCACGATCTCGTCCATGTCAAGGATTGCCTGAAGCACAACGCTTAATTCATCATAGTTTATCTTGCCGCTGATGTAATCATTTGTGAAATGAACAGCAATGTCGTTCATAAGTCCCAGCGCATCTTCCTTGTCATCCCTGCTGAGCGAGCTGTAGATCCGGTTCATCCCTTCAAAATTGCCCTTTACAGCTTCATCATAGAATTCTTCCATCTTCATGCCCGGCCTGATGAATATCATAAATGCCAGAACCTCTGCGGCAATGAAGAGAAATGAAATCAAAAGTATTATGATACCCGATCTCTTCTTCATCAGTTACCACCTCCGTTCTCAGCATCGTCTTCCGGAATGTTATATTCCAGAACGCCGGCTGCGGCTTCTCCGCTGTACTGATTATAATCCGGTGATATCTTATATTTATAGGTAAAGAGAAGTATCGCGCCAAGTCCGAAGACTGTAATGGCGATCACAATGATGCAGGCTACGAGCATTCCCACGCTCTTGTCATTTTCCTTCTTCTCTCTGATGTCATTTTCATTTCTTTTTACGGCCACCGGTCTCTGTACAGGAGCTGCAGGATGATTTACAGGACGATTTTGTCTTGGCTGCACTGCAGGAAGCTGTGGTCCCTGCTGCTGAGCTGGTGCATTGTTTGCAGGTCTTGATTGGCCCTGTGCATTATTCACAGGTCTTGGCTGGCCCGGTGCTGCATTCACAGGCCTCTGCTGTCCCGGTGCTGCATTCACAGGTCTCTGCTGGCCCGGTGCTGCATTCACAGGTCGGTTCACCTGTCCCGGCTGCATTCCAGCTTTCTGATTCGGATTTGCTGGCTGTACCGGCTGCTCGATAACTGCATTTTCTCCTGCAGGCGCATTTAATACATCCTCAAATGCAGAATCAAGCTTGTCCTCCTGCCTTAAGGCAACCGTCTCCATCTCTGAGTCATCATTTTTCCCTCTAAGCTCCTCAGCTATCTGCGCCATATCGATAATGACGGTCGGGCAATCAGTGATATCCTTCTCAGGGACGAAAGCACTGTCTGTGTAATTTCCAAGAGGCTTTCCGCATTTGATGCAGAAGCTTTCGCCTTTAACATATGTAATTCCACAACATGTATCGCTCATATATTTCTCCAGGATAAAATATTAACGAAAAAACTTTAATCTTTATCTTACCATAGGTTATCAATATTATAAAGAAGGTTTTTTATGCAATTTTTAAACTGCAAAATCACCCCAAAAATCATTTTCGATAATTTTTTTGGTATTTGTTATTATTTTCCGCAATTTTTACTCTTTACATTTTTATTTATAGTGCTATAATCTATACATTATGCAAAACACTAAGTATTCGGATTGCCGGCCGGACTTTTCCGGGGTATTTTCGTTTCAGCACCTGTGTTTCTACTATAATAAATGTTTTGCTTTTAAACTACTATGTAAAAAATCTTCATAAATAAGGGAGTAAGATAAAATGAAAAAACACATCGAGATCAGATGGCACGGAAGAGGCGGCCAGGGTGCAAAAACCGCAGCACTTCTTCTTGCTGACGTTGCCTGGAGCACCGGCATGTATGTGCAGGGCTTCCCTGAGTACGGTCCGGAGCGTATGGGTGCTCCTATCACAGCCTATAACCGAATAGGCGACACAGAGATTCGCGCCCACTCAAACATTTACAATCCGGATTATGTTGTAGTTGTTGATGAGACACTTCTTCACGCCGTTGATGTAACAAACGGACTTTCAGAGGATGGCGCCATCGTTATCAACACTGAACATTCAAAGGAAGAGATCGTATCTCTCCTCCGAGGCTACAAGGGCAAGGTTTATACCATTGACGCCAGAAAGATCTCTATAGAAGCCCTCGGAAAATATTTTCCTAACTCTCCTATGCTTGCAGCTATCGTTAAGGTTGCAAACATCATGGATCCGGATGAATTCCTGAAGCAGATGGAAGAATCCTACAAGCATAAATTTGCCAAGAAGCCGGAAGTTATCGAAGGTAACATGAAGGCCCTCAGAATGGCATTAGAGGAGGTTAAGTAATGGCCGAGAATAAGAATAAAAATGTAAATAATCCTACTGATATAAAGAAGGTAAATGAAAAAGCCCCATTTCAGGATATGACTCTTGGAAACCAGGTTTATGGCGGCGGCGGATCACGCGAGTTCAAGACAGGTGAATGGAGAACACAGACTCCTGTAATGAACTGGGAAAAATGCGTTAACTGCCTTCTCTGCGCTCCATTCTGCCCTGACAGCTGTATTCCGGTTGTTGACGGCAAGAGACAGGATTTTGATTATGATCACTGCAAGGGCTGCGGCATCTGTGCCAAGGTCTGCAGCTTCAAGGCAATAACAATGAAGGAGGGTCTGTAAATGGTAGCTAAACGTGACAGAATGTCCGGAAATGAAGCAGTTGCACTTGCAATAAAGCAGGTTAACCCTGACGTAATGCCAGCATTTCCTATCACTCCTTCAACAGAGATTCCTCAGATGGTCTCAACCTTTATCGCAAATGGCGAGATCGATACAGAATTTGTACCGGTTGAGTCAGAGCACAGCTCAATGAGTGCCGCTATCGGCGCTTCCGCTGCAGGTGCGCGTGCACTTACAGCTACCTCTTCCTGCGGTCTCGCATTCATGTGGGAGGAGCTTTACATCGCAGCATCTGACAGACTTCCTCTGGTACTCTGTGCAGTAAACAGAGCCCTCACAGGACCTATCAACATCAACTGCGACCACTCAGATACAATGGGTGCAAGAGATTCCGGATGGCTTCAGGTTTATGCTGAGACCAATCAGGAGGCTTATGATAACTTCATCATGGCTTACCGTGTAACAGAGCATCCTGACGTAATGCTTCCAATGATGGTTTGTCAGGACGGTTTCATCACCAGCCATGCTGTTATGAATATTGAAACAATGGATACCGAGTCTGTAAGGAATTTCGTTGGCGAATATGAGCCTGCAAACTTCCTCTTAAATGCAGACATGCCAATGGCTATCGGTCCATACGCAAATTCTCCATTTTATATGGAAACAAAGATGAACCAGCGTCTTGCCATGAAGAATGCCAAGAAGGTCATCCTTGATGTATGCAAGGAATTTGAGCAGCTTTCAGGAAGAAAGTACGGTCTCTTCGAGGAGTACAATATGGAAGATGCAGAATACGCTATCGTGATCATGGGTTCAGCAGCAGGTACAACCAAGGACGCAGTTGACGCTCTCCGCGAGAAAGGCATCAAGGCCGGCATGATCAAGATCAGAGTATTCAGACCATTCCCTGGTGAAGAACTTGCTGAGTCACTTAAAAATGTTAAAGCTGTCGCTATCCTCGACAGAGCAGAAAGCTTCTCAGGACAGGGAGGCCCTGTTGGTTCAGAGCTTAAGGCTGCCCTTATGGATGCAGGCGTACAGACTATCGCAGTTAACTATTTCTACGGAATCGGCGGTCGTGACTACACAGTTGAAGAAGCTGAAGCAGTTTATACACAGCTTTCAGAGTATGCCGCAGGTACAAAGCCGGTAGAACAGTTCCAGTATATAGGACTTAGAAAGTAAGGAGGGGACGAAAATGGCTTATAACTTTAAAGAAGTAATGAATAAACCGGAACGTCTTGCTCCGGGACACAGACTCTGTGCCGGATGCGGTGCAGGTATCACAGTAAGAACAGTACTCAGAGCCCTTAAGCCTGAGGACCACGCAGTTATCGGAAATGCAACCGGATGTCTTGAGGTTTCTTCATTTATGTATCCATATACAGCATATGAAGACAGCTACATCCACAATGCATTTGCCTGCGCAGGCGCTACTCTCGCAGGTGTTGAGACTGCATATAACGCACTTAAGAAGCGCGGCAAGATCGATGATACTTATAAATTCATAACCTTCGGTGGTGACGGCGGTACATACGACATCGGTATCCAGTCGCTTTCAGGAGCTATGGAGCGTAACCATGACCTCGTTTATGTCTGCTACGACAACGGTGCATACATGAACACAGGTATTCAGCGTTCATCTGCTACACCAATGTATGCAGATACAACTACAACTCCTGTAGGTAAGGTTTCAAACGGAAAAATGCAGAACCGCAAGGATCTCGCTGCTATCATCGCATCACACAACATTCCGTATGTTGCTCAGACTACATTTACAAATAACATGAAGGATCTCTATGTTAAGGCTGAGAAAGCCATCTACACACCTGGAGCAGCCTTCCTCAATGTTATGGCACCATGCCCAAGAGGCTGGAGATACGAAACATCCGATATTGCAAACATCTGCAAGCTTGCAGTTGAGACCTGCTACTGGCCTCTCTTCGAGGTTGTTGACGGTAAATGGATCCTCAACTACGAGCCTAAGAAGAAGCTTCCGATCGAAGACTTCCTCAAGACACAGGGACGTTTCAAGCATCTTTTCAAGCCTGAAAATGAAGGCCTTCTTGCACAGTACCAGGAAGAGGTCGACAGACGCTGGGAAGAACTGCAGTTTAGGTGTTCGAGATAGTATTATATATATTATGATAACAGGGCGTTACCTGATGGTAACGCCCTGTTATTATGCTTTATTGTTTTTTATATTTATATTGTTATTACTACAACCCTTTTATTTCTGAGCATTTTCTTCAGCATATTTTTCTGCTTCTTCTATTAACGCTACTAATCTATTAAACTCCGCCTCATCATCGATGCTTATTAATTCATCGCCCATTTCTGTTGTTCGTAACTCTAAAATATAACAATCTTCATCATTGCTTAGATCATTAGCAACAACATATCTTCTATCCCCTTCAATATATTGTTTAACAATTTCTACTTTTACCATCTCACCCTCACTATCTTTCAATTCAATAATCAAAGGATTATTTGGAGGATTGTTATTAATCTCTTCTTTTTCATTTTCATTAAGTTTTTTCGTTTCTTCAATTTTC
>ONVE01000037.1 GCA_900321215.1 uncultured Eubacterium sp.
CCTGCATAGAGAAGCATGCCGCTGTCATTGTCTGCATTTCCAAATGAAACCATCTGCTCCTTCGGAACGCCTAACATTTCTCCGAGAACCTTAAGTCCCTTTTCCTTGCCGCAGTCAATATATGATATCTCAATAAGATATGGTATCGATGAAGTGATATAGATGTCGTCTATCCTCCTCAGCTCCTGAAGAAGCTCCTCACGTTTATCCATATCATGGACCATGATATTTACGCAGTCCAGCTGCTCGATATTATCATAGATAAATTTCTTTATATCCTTCTCAGGCACTCTCGTTCTCTTGACATATTCAACCCTGTGCTTCGTCATATCGTCACGTTCATCAAGCGAAGCAAGATAATCTACAGAAGAATGCGGAATTCCTCCAAGAAATGCATCCGTGAAGAAACCGAATTTATCAGCAACATAGAGAACCTCTATGACTGACTGCTTGGTCATAAATACGCTGTGTACTCTCTCCCCTGTCCGGTTATCCACAACATTTGCACCGTTCGAGCATATCGCATATCTTACGCCCGGAATCTCCGTAACCTCTTTCGGAAGAGAATCGTACGACCTTCCGCTTGCGATGACAACCTCTATTCCTGCAGCGATGGATTTCTCTATAGCTTCCCTGCCAAGTGCTGTCATCTTACCTGTTTCATTTAAAAATGTATCATCCAGGTCGATCGCAACAAGCTTTACCTTCGGCTTAATACCTGCAGCATCCAGTATTCTCTCCACTGAATGGCCGTCGCACATAGACATATATTTATCAATATTATCCTTTAGTTTTTCGTCATCTATCATGTATTCGCCTTTTCTGATGATACCATAAAGCTCCCTGAGGCTCTTTGTCACCTTTCCGCCCAGAATCTCCGGTGAGATGTAAAGACCTCTCTCCTCTTCAAAATGCCGAAGATCCGGTACAAAGAAGATAAATGGTTTCCCCAGCAGCATATGATCATAAACCACGGATGAATAATCCGTTATCATAAGATCTGCAGCCGGAAGCATCTCGCAGGTCGACATTTTACATTTATATTCAGGGAAGCTGTCCAAAAGCAGCGGATGAAGCGTTGTGATAAAAAACCATTCATCCGAAAGCTTGCTGAAAACCCTGTCTATTCCGGAGAAAAGCGCTCTGCAGCGAGGGGCTCCGGCATTTCCGGAAAAGCTCGGTGCATAAAGGCAGACCTTTTTGCCCTTTGCCTCCGGGTACTCCTCGAAGAACCGCTCTCTCAGTCTCTCGTACTCATCCTTATCAAAATATCTGTCAGTTCTGGCCATTCCAAGCGGTCTGAAAACCTCAGCAGGAAGCTTCAGAGCCTTCTCAATATAAGGCGCAACACATTCTGAGCTGACAGAGAATATATCAACATTTGTCATCGGACTATGCTTATAATATTCCGGCACATCATCTCCGGCATCATAGCCCATTTTCTTCAGTAATCCGCCCGAATGCCACAGCTGGATCACCTTCGTCTCCGGACGTTTCTGGCATGACGCAGCCGGAAGGAAATAATTGGACAGAAATACATATTCCGCCGTTGCATATTCCTTCATAAAGCTTCTTACGTGTTTCGTCTTCTCAGACGTCGACATGCCCTTGTAATCACGGCACATATCCATGACTTCATAGCCATAGCTCTGCAGTCTGTCCATAACCGGCTTCATATTCTCATCAGGTCCGTCATGGTGACTTCCGGCAAAAATGATCTTGCCCTTAACCACAGGTTCTACAGCATTTTTCTTATATATTTCAGGCAGGTACAGATCCTGCAATGCCATTTTTGTATATTGTTTTATTATGCGTTTAACCGACATTTGCCTTTCCGCCTACTCATTGGTGATCATATTATCTACATCCTCGTCAGAGATACCGTTTGTTCCCTTGGTATCACTGCCGCTTTCCTTCGATGCATCCGTATCTGTTGCTTTCTCATCAGGAAGCTTCAGATTAGCTTCCTCAAGCTGCTCCTTCAGCTTGCCGACACTTTCTTCAAGCCCGCTGATCTTCTTATCCTTTTCGCTTTCTCTCTTCTTATACTCATCGATTGTCTTCTGCAGAGTCTGATTCTCCTGCGTAAGGTTGCTGACCTCTGCATTTTTCGATGCAAGCCTCTCACTGTAACCGGCTTCAATCTTCGAGATCTCGGTATTATTCTTCTTGTCCTTTACAGGCACGACCAGAAGATAAAGCGCCGCGATACCGATGACCACGCCGACCAGAATATAAATGTAGGACATTCTGGCTCTGTTAATTCTCTTATACCTGCCGGTCATAGTATTCTTCGGAGCAGTACGTCTCTCCGGCACCTCGATCTTGCGCGCAGGCCTTTTTCCGTCGGAGGTTTCCTTCTCGATACCATAATAGTCATCCTCCAGGAAATCATCCTCCACGGCCGCATCGATATCCTTCACGATATCGCCCTCGGACTCACCCATTTCCCTGAGGAAATGAATTGCCAGCGGATTATTCTTATCTATCGCAAGTACTCTGGAGATTGTCTTCTTGGCTCTTCCGGTTCTTCCCTGCTCATTCTCGATAAGTCCGAGAAGAAGGTAGCCCTTAATAAAATGTCTGTTGAGCGAAATACATTTTCTCAGCTGGATGACAGCCAGATCGAAATTTCTGTCCGCTGCATAATCAAGAGCAGTATTAAACATCTTGGCAAGTTCATTTGCATTTTCAAGAGTCTTTCTGTCCGCTCTGATCTCCTTCAGGTAGAAGGCAGACACATTATCCTTCGGCTGATAGTTTACGCTCATTACCCAGTGGTTAAGCGCCTGAACCATCTCTCCGATCTCATAATAAATAAGCCCGAGAAGGCTGCGGGCCTGTATATTTTTCTTATTATATCTAAGTGACATTTTAAGTGAATCTATTGCTCCCGAAAGGTCGCGCATTCTGGCCTTGTCCAGCGCAAGATTGTAGTGATACATGGATGTATTCTCCGCCTTCCGGAGAAATTCATCCGGCATCCTGCATTCCGTACAATAGCCGCTCGAGCTTACCGGCGCACCGCAATAAATGCATCTTTTTCTGACAGCCATTTAGTTTTTACCTCTCAAATCCTTGGTCATTTCCATCACGATATCCGTGATATCCTTAAGATCATTACTGTAAATGGCTTCCTCAGTCTGATCCACCTCATAGCTTTTTGTAAAATTCTTTATCTCTTCATCAAAATCAAGCATTTTTCTCTCCTGTCAGCCACTGCTGCCCCAATCCATAAAATCCCGGATCATGCCGGAATAACGGTTTTTAAATAACCGTCAAACTACTGTTCATGACGGACCATGGCTTCGATCTCACCGGCAAGATATAAAGAACCTGCCGCAAAAATCATTTCATCATCATGAAGCTCACTAAAGGCCTCATTCAGGCATTCGCGAAGTACTGGAATGCACCTTATCATCGGTCTTCCGCCCTCACCCGAAAAACGGTCGAACACCCTTTTTATCACCTCAACCTCGGTACGCCTGTCGGACGTAAAGGTTGTTAAAAATACAGTATCAAATAGCTTTGCCTGACAAAGCATTTCTATCATAGAAGTATAATCCTTATCGCTCGATACTGCAAACAGCAGTTTGACCTTTTTCGGCTTATAATCTGCGATCATCTGCTCCGCCGCTCTGATGAACTGCGGTATAGCATCCTGATTGTGAGCTCCATCTATTATAACATTTTTTCTGATCTTTTCCATACGCGCAGGCATTTTAAAGCTCTGAAGCGCACGCTTCATGATCTTCTCTGTATCGCCTGTAAGCTTTCTGCTTCTGCAGAATATCTCGAATGCGCAAACAGCAGTTGATGCATTTTCAAGCTGATATGATACCTTAAATGCATCATTCGTTATCTCACCGTTTTCTATCCACGAGAGTATCCTCTGATCCACATGATCCACAAGCGTAAGCTCTGAAGCCTCTTCCGCGGTCTTATCAATAATAACCTGAGCCGCCCTTTTCTTCATATCCGCAAATCTATTCGCCGGATCTATCAAGTCATGTTCTGCACATTTCACGCCTTCTGAATCTGCGCCCTCTGGATTTGTGCCAACTGGATTTGCACCAACTGAATTTGCACCAGCTCCTGCACACATATTATGTACCACAGGCACCCCCGGCTTTATGATTCCGGCCTTTTCGAAGGCTATCTTCTCAACTGTATCACCAAGATACTGCATATGATCCATTCCGATCGATGTGATGACCGACACCTCCGGACAGATGATATTTGTAGCATCCAGCCTTCCGCCCATTCCAGTCTCAAAAACGACCGCATCCGCCTTCATTTCTGCAAAGTACACCGCTGCCATAGCAAAGATAAATTCAAAAAATGAAGGATGCTTCAGCTGATTCTCAGTAACCGTCTTCAAAACTATCCTGAAGCATCTGATGAAATCTGCATCAGATATCATGCTGCCGCCCAGCCTGATCCTCTCATTTATCTTCACAAGGTGCGGCGACGTAAAATTACCGGTCTTAAACCCTGCCTCTGTAAGCATAAGGCTTAACATTTCCGTAGTAGAACCCTTGCCATTTGTACCCGCAACATGCAGCGTAAGATACTTTCTCTCCGGATTACCCAGCTTCTCCATAAGAACCCTAAGACTATCCGTCCCGATCTTCTCCGCAAACTTCGGAATCGCAAGGATATACTCCGTTACCTCATTTATATTTAACTTTCTGTTTAAATCTATTGTCTTCTCTTCTGCCATAAAACTTATATTATCTATTGTCAACTTTTTCAGGATACATATCATGCTTCGAAAGCCGCTCCCATGCAACCTTCTCCCACTCAGTCCCCTTCCTGCCGTAATTGCAGTACGGATCGATCGATATTCCACCTCTCGGAGTAAACTTGCCCCAGACCTCGATGTACTTCGGATCCATAAGCTTTATCAGATCCTTCATGATCGTATTCACACAGTCCTCATGGAAATCTCCGTGATTTCTAAAGCTGAAAAGATACAGCTTGAGTGACTTGCTCTCTACCATTTTCACATCCGGAACATAAGAAATGTATATCGTTGCAAAATCCGGCTGCCCTGTGATAGGACAGAGACTCGTGAACTCCGGACAATTAAATTTGACAAAATAATCATTATCCTGATGCTTATTGACAAATGTCTCCAGAAGCTCCGGAGCATAATCCATAGGATACTTTACTTTATTGTTGCCGAGAAGTGATATTCCCTCGGTTTCTTTTTCATTTCTGGACATAAATATTCCCTCCAAACCTAAACTGACCAATCTTAAAATATCCGCCCGACGAACAGCATTTTCCTGTAGTTTTCCTGCAGGAAGTCCATCACGCGTAAACTATCATAACACATTTTTACCACTTGTCATATATAAAAAATAAAGTTATACTTATTACTATAGCAATCGAAAAAATGCTATGCAGATCAGCATACGGTCCGATGAATTTTCATCGCTCCGCACTGTGAAGAAAAAAGTATTGGAGGGATTACTTATGCAGACATACAAGATCAGATCACAGTACAATAACCTTATCAATCTTAAGGTTACACCGGGACATTTTGCAACATCTTCTTCACACATCAACTACTTCATCGACCTTACAACACTTAAGGCAAGAACAAGCGAAGCAAAGGCAGTTGCAAAGTCAATGAGTACCGATTATATCGCATCAACCATCGTTGATACTATCATTTGTATGGACGGAACCGATGTTATCGGCGCATACCTGGCTGATGAACTTACCAATTCAGGTATCATGTCTATGAACGCGCACGGAAGTATCTATGTTATCGAGCCTGACCAGAATTCTATGGGGCAGCTGACCTTCAAGGATAACGTTATCCCTATGGTAAATAAAAAACATATCCTTCTCCTGCTTGCTACAGCAACAACAGGTCACACCATCGAGAAAGCTCTTGAGTGTATCGAATATTACGGTGGAATCATTGAAGGAATCTCAGCTATATTCACCGGTACAGACGAGGTTGACGGTCATCATGTAAATGGTATCTTCCATTCAAAGGATATCGAGAACTACAACTCTTATCCATCACATGACTGCCCGCTCTGCAACGGAAATATCAAGCTCAACGGTATCGTTTCAGCAACCGGATTCACAATGATCTAAGCAGTCTGATCATATAATTTCATAATTAAAAAACAGATACATGATCCGCTTCATTGATCCACTTCATGTATCTGTTTTTTTGTTACGATTATTTTCCGATTCCGTATAACTTTTATCAAATAAATCAGTATTATATTATCACTTCTATTACTTCTTTCTCCATGTAGATACATTCAGAAGTATAAGTATCGGGAATATCTCAAGTCGTCCGGTTATCATATCAAAGATAAATACCCATTTTGAGAGATCTCCGAAGCCCGAAAAGCCTCCGTACGGACCGACCACTCCAAGTCCCGGACCGATGTTGTTGATCGTTGCCGCAACTCCGGTAAAGCTTGATGTAAAGTCAAAGCCGTCTATGCAGACCACCAGAAATGATATTGCAAAGATAAAGAAATAAGCACCGAGGAAAGCATTTGCGGTACGAAGCGTCGTATCATCCACAGACTTATTATCTATACTTACTCTCTTAACACTTCTCGGATGGATAAGATATGAGATCTCATTTCTTACTTCCTTAAAGTATATCATTATTCTTGAAACCTTGATACCGCCTCCGGTACTTCCGGCACAGGCTCCGATGAACATCAGCATGACAAGGACCGCCTGAGGCAGAGTCCCCCATTTATTAAAGTCAGTAGTTGCAAAACCTGTTGTCGTCATGATGGAAGCAGCCTGGAAGCTTGCTTTATTGAGGCTGTCCCAGAAGCTTCCGACACTATCCATAATGCTTATCACTATGATAGCTACCGCGCCTGCATAAATGCCAAGATACCATCTGACCTCTTCGGTCTTTAGGGCATCTCTCCATTTTCTGCAGAGAAGCAGATAATAAACCTTGAAATTGATTCCGAACAGGAGCATGAATACCGTGATGACTACCTGGCAGAATACATTATAATCCGCTATACCGCTTGCTTTTACCGAGAATCCTCCGGTACCTGCAGTACCGAAGCTTATACAGAAAGCATCGAAGAGAGGCATCTCTCCAAGCAGCAATATCACTATCTCAACCGCTGTCATCACCAGATATATCGCATACAGGTAAAATGCAGTCTTTCTTACCCTCGGAACCAGCTTATCAACCGAAGGGCCCGGGCTTTCCGCCCTCATAAGATGCATACTGTCCGCTCCGGAAGGAGTTGCAGCAAGGATAAATACCAGAACTCCCATTCCGCCCAGCCAGTGAGTAAAGCTTCTCCAGAAAAGCATGCAGTGCGACATAGCTTCAACATCCGAAAGTATACTTGCTCCGGTCGTAGTAAAGCCTGATGCAGTTTCAAATACGGCATCCGTATAAGATGCGATCTCCCCGCTCAGAACGTACGGCATGGCGCCCACAAGACTGAGTACGATCCAGCCGAGTGCAACGATTATCATACCTTCCTTTGCATGCATTTTTTTATCCTTAGGCTTCTTCAGCCTGATAAGTGTACCAACGAGCAGGGAACCGGCTGCAACGGCCAGAAAATATAATGCGTTTTCTTCATGATAGATATTACCGACCAGCTCCGGTATCATCAGAAATCCTGCGATAAACTGAAGCAGCAGACCGATAACATAAACTATAATCGAATAATTCATTTTTCTTCCCCGTTATGGCATTAAAATGTCATCTATATCATTTAACCCCTTCTTGGTCGTAACTACTATTACACTGTCACCGACCTCTATGGTATCATTACCACCTGGAATGATAACCTTTCTGTTTCTGTAAATACAGCAGATCAGGGTATTTGGGATTATCGTCATATTCTTTAACGCGGTTCCCGCAAGTATCGAGCTGGAACCGACACTGAATTCGAGTCCTTCAACTCTTCCATCCATCATCCTGTAGAGAGTTTCCACCGCACTTCCTACCGAATTCTGCATAGAACGGATATATCTTGCGATGTATTCGGCAGTAATCTTCTTGGTAGAAATGATGTTTCCTACAGGCATCTCCGAAACCATATCCTCATAGGACTTTCTGTGCACTCTGGTCATGACCTTTGCATCGGTATTCTTCGATGCGAAAAGCGACAGAAGGATGTTAGCCTCATCACTGTGCATAAGTGAGCAGACCGCATCCATATCAGTAACAGACTCTTCAAACAGAAGAGATCTGTCGGTTGCGTCTCCATTTATTATCATCGCCTTCGGAAGCTTCTCGGTAAGAGTTCTGCAGCGTTCCTCGTCCTTCTCGATGATTTTTACGTTAAGACCTGCCTTGAGAAGGTTGTCGGCAAGATAATAGCTTATCGTACCGCCGCCGGCTATCATGACATTTTTAATCCTCTTTGCCTTGATACCGACCTTATTCAGAAATGCATTCACAGAAAAAAGAGGAAGTGTAACAGATATCCTGTCACCTGCCTGAAGGATGAAATTACCATCCGGAATTACAACCTCTCCCCCTCTTTCAACAACACATATAAGAGCGCTCTCCTTTACCTTCGGATAATAATCACGAAGACGGAGTCCTGAAAGTACTGAACCTTCCGGAATAACAAGCTTTATCAGGTTTACACGTCCTTTGGCAAAGGTATCAACCTCCAGAGCGGAAGGCACCTGAATGAGCCTTACCATTTCATGAGCCGCTGCACTTTCGGGATTGATTGACATCGAAAGTCCCAGCTCCTCTTTAAGAAATCCGATCTCATCGGAATACTGCGGGCTTCTGACTCTCGCAATGGTCTGGCAGTGACCGGTCTTACGGGCGATCAGACACGCGAGCATATTTTTCTCGTCTGCGTCGGTCACAGCTATAAGAAGGTCTGTTTCTCTGATACCCGCCTCGTATTGGGCACGGAAGCTGGTACAGTCTCCAATATATCCGATAACATCGCAATCAGCCGATACAGTCTGAACTGTATCCTGATTCATATCCATGACAGTAATCTGATGCCCCTCGTTGCTAAGCTGTTCAGCCAGAGTCTGGCCAACCTTTCCGCAACCGGCTATGATTATGTTCATTTTCTCATACCTCTTGATCTAAATGATAACGGTGCCTTGCAGCACCAAAAACATACATAAATGACCATACCGGCAAAAAGCCGGATATGGTCATTTTAACAACTTGTTTATATTTAGTCAACTACCGGCAGTTAAGGCCCAGATGATCCATCCATAAGAGGATCATATCTATGCCGCCTTTTTACCACTCTTATTCAAGAGTTGCCACTACTTCCTCAAGCAGATCCATGATCTTAAGATGCTGAGGGCATGCACCCTCGCACTGACCGCATTTGATACATTCAGATGCTCTCGGTCCTCCCGGTCTCCATGAATAATCATTTCTCGCTTTATCAAGCTCATTATAGATCTTATACCTGTTCATGCACGCAAAGATCTCCGGTATACGTATCTGCATCGGACAGCCCGGCGTACAGTAATGGCACGCCGTACATGGTATAGAATCAATGTTTTTAAGGGCTGCCATGGCATTTTCTACAACCATACGCTCATTATCCGAAAATGCCTTAAAATCCTTCATATATGACAGATTATCCTGCATCTGGGCTTCATTTGACATACCACTCAGTACTATCATGACTCCCGGAAGTGATGCCGCAAATCTTACAGCCCATGAAGCCGGGCTCATTTCCGGAGCGGCCTGCTTCAGGATATTCTTCACAACCAGAGGCGGATCTGCAAGAGTACCACCCTTTACAGGTTCCATAACCACAACCGGCTTGCCGTGCTTTTCGGCTACTTCATAGCATCTGCGTGAATTAACCGTCGAGTCGTCCCAGTCGGCATAGTTGATCTGAAGCTGAACGAATTCAGCCTCCGGATGCTCTGTAAGTATCTCGTCAAGTACCTCAGGCTGGTCGTGGAAGGAGAATCCAAAATGCTTTATCTTCCCCTCTTCCTTAAGCTTCTTAACGTACTCCCAGAGTCCGTATTTTTCATATAATGACTTATTATTCTTATCCAGCGCATGCAGGAGATAAAAATCTATGTAGTCTGTACCAAGCCTTTCAAGACTTATACTCAGCTCTGCCTTGGCTTCTTCTTCATTTTTGCATGCAAAGCTTGACGCATTCAGCTTTGTTGCAAGGTAGTAGGAATCTCTCGGATATCTCTCAACGAGAGCCTTTCTGGTTGCTTCCTCAGAACCTCCGTAAACAAATGCCGTATCAAAATATCTTCCGCCTGCAGCAAAAAAGTCATCAACCATTTTCTTGGTTTCCTCGACATTGATCTCTCCTGACTCCAGTCTCGGAAGCCTCATAAGCCCGAAACCAAGCTTGATAGTATCTTTTACCAGTTTATTCATATAACTCCTCCTCTGGAAAACTACATATTACCTCTTATCAGCTTTTCGGCTTCAGCTATGGAAATGCCCTTACTTTCAGCTATCCTCCTCAGATCTTCATATTCATATTTATATCTTGAAACACCGTATCCGGACACAGTTTTAACATTCACCTGTCCGAACTGCGTATTCACCTGACTCATCTGACGATCAAGCACATATCTCTCGCATATACGCTCTCTGATCCCTATAGTTGAGGTCAGTCTGAAGATATCAGACACGATCTTGGTCTTATCATCCGGCCAGCAGATTACAGTAAGTAAAACTCCCGGTCTGTCCTTCTTCATGGAAATAGCAGTTGTATAAACATCCAGTGCGCCGCAGTTCATGAGTGCTTCTTTGGCATAGCCAAGAGCCTCGCCAGTCATATCGTCTATATTACACTCCAATGTGCATACAGTATCAGTCTTCATGCATAAAGCATCCTGCTTTGCACTCTCAATATCCTCTCCGAGAATGATAGTAACGCAGTTTGGATTCTTATAATCCTTAACGCCCATTCCATGGCCTTCTTTAACAGTTCTGATATTCGGCATGTCACCGAATTCATTTGCAAAATGCCTGATAAGCGCTGCTCCGGTAGGCGTACACAGCTCGCCCTCGATATCTCCCTGATATACCGGAATATCTTTAAGCAGAAATTCTGTAGCAGGTGCAGGAACCGGAATGATTCCATGCGCACATTCAACCTTTCCATAGCCTGTTCTGATAGGTGAAACGATAACCTTGTCAGGCTTTATCATATCCATGAGAAGACATACAGACATTATGTCAACCACAGCATCCTTAGCACCTACCTCATGGAAATGTATCTCATCAACCGGCTTGCCGTGAGCATTGCTCTCAGCCTCTGCTATCAGCTTATATACTGCAAGGAAATTCTCTCTGGCATCCGGCGGTGCAGGAAAGCCTGCTGCCATAACCTTGATATCCCTGAATGAATTGCCGTGCTCATGTGCTTCAGCCGCATGTCCCGGTGCTCCGTGTGGCGGAACCGGTGCTCCATGTGGCGGAACCGGTGCTCCGGCATTTGCATCATCTCTTCTGTATGTATGAGAATTTGCCTCCGGATGATTCCTTAGATAACGCTCGCGTTCCTCTGAATGATGAGCCGGCATCACAACCGGTCTCTCCGGCACTCCCTGCGGCGGTACCGGTGCTCCGTGCGGCGGCTCAGCTGCACTATGTACATCTACTGACTTCTCCTCAGTTCCATTTACAACGACCTTAAAATGTGTTCCCGTTACGCCGCCCTTCATGGATCTGTCATACGAAAAGCTTACATCTCCAAGACCTTTAATGATGGTCGAAAGCTTATCTGTGAAAGTCTTTTTATCACTGTCTCCGAGGAGCTCATACAGTCCTGCGGAGATCATGTCTCCTGCGGCACCCATGCTGCAATCAAAATATAATACTCTCATTCTTCATTACCCCCTGCAAAAAAAATTAATACTGCCATTAGTTTTCTCTTCCTCAAGTAACTGATATAACCCCCTGTCCAAATTATTTATGATTGATCATACTCGCCTGATAAGCCGCTCCGAAGCCGTTATCGATATTAACTACCGATACTCCGCTCGCACAGCTGTTTAACATTGAGAGCAGCGCTGAAAGTCCGCCAAATGAAGCCCCATAACCTACACTTGTCGGTACAGCGATCACCGGACATTCTGCCAGTCCGCCCACAACGCTTGCAAGAGCCCCCTCCATTCCTGCTATAGCGATTATGACCGATGCATCCATGATATCATCCAGATGGCTTAGCAGTCTGTGAAGTCCTGCCACGCCCGCATCATATATCCTCTTTACGTCATTTCCGAGAAACTCCGCAGTGAGAGCCGCTTCCTCCGCAACAGGCATATCACTTGTGCCCGCCGTGATCACAGCTATATATCCGCCGGCCTTCTTCTCCTGCCTGCCGCCTATCATCGCAAGTCTTGCTTCTGGAAAGTACTCATAACTTTCATTTAACAGACTGTTCTTCTGTAAATACTGCGATTTTTCCTCACTCAGTCTTGTTATCAGGATATGCTCCTGACCGTTTTTAAGGAGTACCTCCGCGATTCCTCCAATCTGTTCCGGAGTCTTTCCGGCTCCGTAGATTATCTCTGCATTTCCCTGAAGAAGCTTTCTGTGAGTATCCGGCTTGGCATAACCCATTTCGATAAATGGTTTCTTCTTCAGTATCTTTAAAACCTCTTCTTCTGAAAGAATGCCGGATCTATAGTCCTTTAGTATCTCTTTTAAGTCATTCATATTATAGCCTCCCGGGATCAAAAACCGCCAAATCTCCGAGTTGATTTATAATAAGCTGTAGATATAATCCATATCCAGATGTTCTCTCAGGATATCTGCCAGCATATCATACTGTTTTTCTTTAAATTCCGCATACGAGATTGCTTCTTCATCCTCGCCCTGAATGCCCTTATTCTTCGCAAGCACTCCGCAGAGAGTCTTTGCAATCCCCGGCGCATCAAATATTCCGTGAACGTAGGTACCTAAAACATTGCCCTTCTGGATAACGGCAGGGGCGTCAGCTTTATCTGTAAGACTGCTCTCGCCCATATGAATCTCATAGCCCGAGAAATCCATTCCTGACAAAGCTTCAAAGGTCCCGCTCAGCTTTGGGATCACTCCCTTTATCTGCCTTCTGGTCTTTTCCTTCTGCATTTTTGTAATGACCGGAAGCAGGCTCATTCCGCGAACCCTGTTCTGAAAGTCCTTCTGTCCGGAATCCACTCCGAATGTATCTTCTATCTCTTCTCCCAGCATCTGGAAGCCTCCGCAGATACCGAATACCGGTACAGAACGTGATATATATTTTATAGCTGCTTCAAGTCCGTTTTCTCTGAGCCACAGCATATCCTGCAGGGTATTTTTGCTGCCCGGCAGCATCACGATATCAGGCTTTCCCAGCTGCGCAGCCGAATCAACATATCTTACTCTGCAGCTCTTTATCGAATCAAACACATCAAAATCAGTAAAATTTGAGATATGCGGAAATCTTATAACCGCTATATCGACAAATGCACCCGTCGCCTCCCTGACACTGAATCTGTCGGTAAGGCTGTCCTCATCATCAAGCTTAATATTCATAAATGGCACGGTTCCGCAGACCTTTTTGCCGCCCAGCTTCTCCAGACTTTCTATTCCGGGATCAAGTATAGTCTTGTCCCCGCGAAACTTATTGATCACGAGTCCCTTTACCAGCTGTTTTTCATCCTCCGGAAGGAGCATCAGCGTTCCGAGCAGCTGTGCAAAAACTCCTCCTCTGTCAATATCTCCGACAAGAAGGACATTTGCGTTAAACATTTTGGCTATACCCATATTTACAATATCATTCTGCTTAAGATTAATCTCCGCAGGACTTCCGGCGCCCTCAATAACTATGATATCATAATTCTCTTCCAGCTTAGCAAAAGCTTCCTTAATGACTGGAATAAGCTCAGTCTTTCTAGCAAAATATTCCTTTGCCGACATATCGGCCAGAACCTCACCTTTAACTATGACCTGCGAGCCCTTATCGCTTGTCGGCTTAAGGAGTATCGGATTCATTTCCACCACAGGCTTTACGCCCGCAGCCTCCGCCTGCATGACCTGCGCTCTGCCCATTTCAAGTCCGTCCTCAGTGATAAATGAATTAAGCGCCATATTCTGTGATTTAAAAGGTGCAACCCTGTAGCCGTCCCTGCTGAATATTCTGCAGAGTCCCGCTACGAGAAAGCTTTTTCCGGCACTGGACATAGTGCCCTGGATCATTATCTTCTTTGCCATTTATATATAAGTGCCTCCTGCGGCAAAACCTCTATACCGCATATAAATCTATAAACTCTTCATTGTCTGCTTCAGTCCCTCGCTGAGTGTTGTGAAGGACGCCCCTAGAGAAATGATGCTGCCCGCATCATAGTACTCCGATTCTTCTTTCCTTAAAGGAAATGGAAGCGGTATACCCTTTTCTTCGATGGTGGCCACATCAACCGGAATACGCTCAAAGCCCTTTCCCAGCACCTCCTGCGATGCTTCAAGAAGAGCCTCTTCAAATTCTTTATATCCGGTCCTTTTCGGACTGCAGACATTAAATGCTCTGTCAAATGCATCCGGATTATTGCAGCAGAGGTATATAGCTTCTGCCACATCCTTTACATACGCCATCTGGAAGGATCCGTCAGAATCCGACGGACTAAGTATCTGCCCGGCTCCGATTATCCATTTAAAATATATTCCTTCGCGCGGTGCGTAATTGTTATCACCATAAATAAATGCCGGACGTATAACTGTAAAATGTACCCCTTTGTACTTCTCAGAGATAAGCTTCCTTACCTCCTTCTCAAGAGCCACCTTACCCAGTATATAACCTCCTGCTTCTCCGCCGAAATCCCTTGATTCAAGCTCCGCGTCCTCCGTGACAGGGAGCTTTCCGGTACCTCGTCTATATACATCTGTTGTGCTGACAAAAATATACTGCCCGATGCTGAACCCGGCATTTTCAAGGATCAGCCTGATATCTCCTTCATTATAGGCACAAAAATCAACCAGAACATCAATATGTCCCGGATCAACCTCCGAAAGCGCCTTAATGTCATGTCTGTCAAGGAAATAAGTATTCCTCAGCTCTGACTCACTAAGAATCTCTCTTCTGTTTCCTCTGTTGATGAAGAAGACCTCGTCGCCTCTCGCCTCAGCCGCCTTGACAAAGCTTCTTCCCAGAAAATATGTGCCCCCTAAAACAAGTATTCTCATCCGCACTACCCGATCTTTTTATTTCACTCCAGCAAATCTTCTTGCTTCTCTCTTGTTTTTCTTACTTATACGCTTGCTGTTTTCTCTTTTGCCTATTCTTACAGCATCTCTTCTGTTTGCTTTTACTTATACGCTTGCTGTTTTCTCTTTTGCCTTCTCTTCCGGCTTCTCTTCTGTTTTATCTTCCACATGCTTCACGCCGGTTCTCATACGCTCCTCGTAATCTGCTCCCGGCATAGGCTTTGCATAATAGTAGCCCTGTATCATATCGCATCCCTCGCCTGCAAGGAAGTTAACCTGTTCCTTAACCTCGACGCCCTCTGCAACCGTTCTCATATTAAGGCTCTTGGCAAGTCTTATAGCCTCAGAAACTACTATTGCGCCTCTGTCTCCCTGCTGGTCTCCTCTGAAGAATTCAGCATCAAGCTTAAGCACGTCAAGCGGCATATCCTTCAGAGAATTAAGTGAAGAATATCCCGAACCGAAATCATCCATGGAAACCGCAAAGCCGTATCCCTTAAGCTTATTGATAGTATTTATCATAGCCTTCTTATCATCAAAGAAAGCACTCTCTGTAAGCTCTATCTCAATATATTCATGCGGCGTTCCGGCTGCATCAACCATATCTCTTATCTGCTCGGCAAGGTCCTCTTCGACAAAATGTGCCCTGGAAATGTTAACCGATACCGGAACACATTTATAACCCTGATCAAGCCATCTCTTCTGATCCTTTGCAACGTGGCTCAGCATGTAATGATCGATCTCTGTTATGAATCCGTTCTTCTCAAAGATAGGTATGAATTTACCCGGGCTGACAAAGCCAAGCTCCGGCGACTGCCATCTGATAAGTGCCTCAGCGCCTCTAAGTTCATCGGTCTTAGGATCATATTTAGGCTGGTAATAAACCTGAAACTCTTCATTTTTGACTGCCTTATCCTGAAATGCCTGAACACTGTCGAGCCATTTTTCTTCTTCAACAAGCTTTTCATCAAAGAATGCAACTCCGGATTCGTCTGATTCGGCAAGTCTTGCTCTTGCTGCGCAGGCATTATTGTATTCATCCTCAATGATCAGCTCACTATCATCCTTCTGCTTTCTCTCAAGGTAAGAAGCCACGTCTATTACGGCAACTCCTGCCTGAAATGCAAGCTTCTGCCCGGTCTCAATAGACTCAAGCCTGCCGATAAGCTCCTTTATCCTTGCTGTGATCTCATCTTTATCTTCATATTGAAGCATAAGTCCGAATTCCGCAGCGTTATTATGCGCACTGAGCTCTTTTTTATTTATGGATTCCGAAAGTACAGAATTAATCTTAAAAAGCAGCTTTTCTCCGGCCTCAACCGAATGGCAGAGACAATACTTTCTGTAATTGATAAATGAAAGATTTACGACAGCATATTTGTTCTTCGCATTTTTCCTTCTTCGAAGCGTTTCTTCACCCTTGATGTGGAACCACATCCAGTTCTTGCCGCCGGTAACAACATTTGTGAAGAAATAATTGGTGATCTTCCTCTGTCTAACGATATTTGATATAGCCCTAATGAAAATGATAGTAATAAGCGTGAATATAAAGGCTGCAAGAGCGATTATTATTATCGCAAAGATCACAACATCTCTCTCACTCAGCTTGATGAAGGTCTTTACATTAAGGCTGTACCTTCCATCATTTACCGGCACTACGATCCAGAGCGGTATATCAAGAGTAGTCTCTCCATTCTCCATCTCTTCATTGAGCCTGTCAGCTTCTTCTTCACCCATTTTATTCATCCATGAATAAACCTTTGTAAAGCTGACTCTTAATACGTTATCTTCAACATATAAAAAGTCTATGCTTTTATCCTCATAGATCATGAGCTTTTCCGAGCTCATGGCAAGCTCTATCTCTTTCGGCTCTCCCTTGACAGTGACCTCGCCGCTTGAGAATACCACTTTGCCATCTTTATCACTCAGGAAATAGTCGAGTCCGAACTGGTCAAGAATATCATATATCTTGTCGTCTTTTTCCTCGACGCCTTCATCATATATCTCGCCCATCGTCTTTGCTGTATTTTTTCCTGCTGCAAGCTTTGAATCTCCAATATATCTAAAAAAATATTTTACAGAATAATATGCTGCAAACCAAGCAATCACGGCAACTACCAAAAACAAAATGACAGTTCCCGTGATCCTTTTATTTTTAATCCTTTTATAGATTTGTTTATTTGTCAGATTCTTCACCTTTCACTTAGTCCCCCACTATATATTTTAGCCTTCTCAGGCTGTTTCGTCTAATCTTGCGAAATAATTCTTAAGATCCATGATAGGGATAGGCTTTGAATACTTATAGCCCTGAAGGTATGATGCAGCCATGTTAACGCAGCGCTTCTCATCCTTTTCATCCTCTACGCCTTCATAAAGAACTGAATAATTCATCTCAGCAAACATATTTGCGAGACCTCCAACCATTCTCTCTGACTTTCTGTTAATGTTGCTTGCTATAACCAGAGAACGGTCAAATTTGATTATATCAAATGGAAGCTCCATGATCCTTTCCATATTTGAATAGCCTGTTCCAAAGTCATCAAGATAGAATTTGATACCCTTTTCCTTCAGGATATCTATCTTACTCTTCATGGCTTCGAAATCGCTCTCATTTTGAGATTCAGTGATCTCGATAGCTATCTTATGGTCCGGTATGCCGCTTCCTTCAATGATACCGATGATATCGTCGCAGAAATTATCGTCATGCAGCTCCTGCATGGAAATATTTACGGAAATACGGTTAACCAGAAAGCCCTCATTTAAGAGGTATTTTATCTCATCACAGGTTTTCTGCAGGATTATCCTGGTAAGCGAATGAATATATCCATTTTCTTCCGCAAGACCAATAAACTGATCCGGATATACCATTCCGGTATCCTGAAGCTTAAGTCTCATAAGCGCTTCAGCGGTATCATATCTTCCGGTCTTTACATTGAATACCGGCTGGCAGTAAGCAAGCACTCTCGGATCCCTCGTATTGCCGCCCCTGCATATATCTGCAAGCTCCTTCAGAATGTATTCATTTTTCTGGAAAAGCTTCACGTCTTCATCACTTATCTCATGGAAGGAATTCTGAGCCATATTCTTATAAATGTACTTAAGGAAGTTTACATAATCATTCTTCATACTGATCTCGGCCTTGCTGAGACCGTAAACCACCTTAAAATCATATCCGTACTTCTCATATTCTGCCGTAAACGCACTGATGATTCTGTTAAATGTATTCTCATATCCCTTATTGTGCGCTTCCTCAGCCATAAGTACCATGTGACCTGTACTTACCTGGAAAAGCACTGCGCCCTTGAAAAATGTTCCTGCAAATTGTCTGATGACCGCCTGCAGCTCCTTCGGGAATGTCTTTCTCTCCTCCTCGAACTCCTTCATGTAAAGGCTCATAATGACAAGAGTATTCTTCTTCTCATAATTATATCTTACCATATCCTCCATCGCACTGGTACTTACTGCTCCAAGCTCGATGTCATAAGGATTTGAATGTACAAGATAAAGCATTGCTATGATAGGGAAAAGGAATGTTGCAGTCGTAAATGACCTCTGCTGATGCGAGCCCTGAATCGCAAGAACGACCATCGAAACCGCCATCGTACCGAAAAAGCCTCGCATGACCTTTTTGTATATCCTGCCTCTATAGAATACCATAATATATACTATAAGAGCCATATAGAAAATGTATCCCAGTGCAAAGAAATTCTTTCCTGTATTAATACTTGCGTCCTTGTTTATATGGAAGCCTTTTCCTGTAACGATTCCGTAGGCATCTACTCCCGTTATGATCAGGAAAACCACAAGACCAACAATAGTAAGCTTTTTCTTGATAGAAGTTTCAATTCTCAAAACCTCCATTACGTATAATACATAATTAAACAGGATCAGGAAAAGCATTGCATGATAGATAAGTCTGAAAAGATATACGAAATTAAGAGTTGCGTCAGAAGTATCGGTGAAAATGTTATGGAAGATAACATCCGAAAAAGATGCCACCAATAGGCACCCGATCATAGCATTGAATATAAGGAAAGCCCTATTTTTACCAACAAAAGACGTATAGGCAAGCACAAGAATAACGATACATGTAGCTATAACTATCAGGTCTCCGATAGGAGAATAATTATCATTAAAGCTTAAAACTTCTCCCATATGCTTGTGCCTCCTTTCTCCAATTTTAACCGACACTTCCCCTGATGTTAGTATATCATTTTCAGCGTTCAAAGACTAGACAAAAAGAAGTGGCATATAATACAAACATCTAATGATTATTTGTATTATATGCACAAAATAAATAGCAATTTAATTAAAAACGTGTACATATCGCACATTATTTCTTCTGTAAAAGCATTACAACCTCACACCCAGCGGTCCATGGAAATTGATCGAAGGCCATAGCCCTTTTTGCCATGTATCCATGTTCTGAAAGAAACCCGAGATCTCTCGCCAGAGTCTCTGGATTGCATGAGATATAGACCACGCGGTCAGGCGAATATTTTATAAGTGACTCAAGAAATACGGTGCTGCTTCCCGAACGCGGAGGATCCATAAAAACCACCTTATCCTTGACAGCAGCTTGGTCACTTCCTTTTTCAGCAAGCTCTACCATGAAATCTCCTGCATCACCTTCTGCAAAACGCACGTTTTTAATACGGTTCATTTCAGCATTTTTTCTTGCATCGCTGACTGCCTCGCCGTTAAGCTCAACGCCTGTAACATCAGCAGACTGCTGAGCAGCTATAAGAGAGATGGTTCCGATTCCGGAGTAAGCATCTATTACCTCAGTTTCCTTCTTAAGCTTTGCAAAATCAATGGCAGTACGATATATCTTCTCTGTCATTTCCGGATTCACCTGGAAAAAGGACTGCGGTGACAGCATGAAATCAACTCCGCAGAGTCTGTCCTTGATACGGCCCTTTCCGTAGAGCACGATGTCTCTTCTGCCGAGCACCATACTGGTATGCTTGTCATTTACATTTAATACTACAGTGCTGATAGCAGGATGCTTTGCACGAAGCGCCTTTACAAAATTATTCTTGGACGGAAATACAGGGCTTGCGACAACAAGTATGACCATGATCTCTCCGGTACTTCTGCTTACGCGCACCATAACATGGCGGAGAAGGCCTGTTCCGAGATCCTCATCATAAACCTTGATCTTAAAGGACCTGAGCATTCCTCTGATATCTCTGATGATACTGTCCGCTTCCGAATGTTCTATCATGCATTCATCAATATTTACTATCTTATGCGTACCTTCCTGATAGACGCCTGAAATGATCTCGCCCTTAGCGTTTCTTCCGAAGGCAGCATTTACCTTATGTCTGTAGTGATAAGGCTCCTTCATCCCCTGGATCCTGATGATCTTGCCATAGCCCTCAGGCATAAATTCGCCCAGAAGATCATTTACCCATTTTTCCTTCTCACTGAGATAGCTGCTGTAATCTTCGCCGATATGCGAACAGCCGCCGCATTTTTTACTGTATTTACATTTAATGTTTTCCATAAAACGTATATTTCCTCCTACACGCCGGTCAGATCAAATGGCGGTATATAAATTCCTACACACCTGTCAGATCAAACGGCGGTATAAAGCTTTCATCAGCAGTCTCTCCTGTCTGGACAAAGCCGTTAACCACTCCGATAGAAGCCGCATAATCAACAAGACTCTTATATTCGTATTCGCTAACCTTCCTGTCAATCTCCGGATAATCCTTTCCGAGAAGCTCATGATCCGGGGTGAACTGATTCATCAGACTTATATAAATGCTGTCTCCGTATCTTTCGTAGAGGTATCTTACGATCATTTTTGCCTGGATAAGCATCCCCGGCATCAGAAGATGACGCACGATAACGCCACGCCTCATGATACCGTCCTCACCGATTAAAGGCTCCGGCTGCTGCCTTACCATTTCATCTATCGCAGCCTTTGCATATCCGGCATATCCCGGCGCATTGCTGTACCTTACCGACTCCGTGTCCCTGATATATTTCATGTCAGGAAGATAGATATCGATCAGTCCATCAAGACTTTTAACTGTCTCTACGCTGATATAAGACCCGGTATTAAGCAGAAATGGAAGCTTAAAGCCTCTCTCCTTTGCAGCTTTTATGGCAGTGATTATATCCGGTATGAATATGTCTCCGGTCACAAGATTTATATTATTTGCGCCCTGATCAGCCAGTTCGAAAAAAATCTCCACCAGCCTTTCAACGGTGATAAATCTGCCTGCCTTTCCTCTGCTGATCTCTTTATTCTGACAGAATACGCAGCGCATATTGCAGCCCGAGAAGAAAACGGTTCCGGAACCTGAGGCTCCTGAAATACATGGTTCTTCCCACATATGAAGGGCAGCTCTTGCAACATGAAGCACAGCTCCTTCGCCGCAAAAACCCTTCTTCTCTCTTCTGTTGATCCCGCATTTTCTCGGACAAAGTCTGCAATTCTCGTACATTTACTCTCCGGCCTTTGTAATGATAACGTTTCCTGTCTTAACAATACTGTGTTCCGGTACAAAGCCTCTGATAGGAGAAAGCGGATAGATATTTGTGTGTCTTCCGATAACCGACCCCGGATTCATAACACTGTTGCATCCAACCTCTACAAAGTCTCCAAGCATTGCGCCAAACTTCTTAAGGCCTGTCTCGATATGAATATCACTGTATTCATCATAGCCCTTAACAACTACAAGAGTTTTATCCGACTTTACATTTGATGTGATAGAGCCTGCGCCCATATGCGATCTGTAACCAAGTACAGAGTCTCCTACATAATTGTAATGAGGAACCTGAACATTATCGAAAATGATGACATTTTTCAGCTCTGTCGAATTACCTACAACGCAGTTCTTGCCAACAAGTGCATTTCCTCTTATAAATGCGCCCGGTCTTACCTCAGTTTCAGCACCGATGATAACATTATCTCCGAAATATGCTGTATCATAAACCTTTGCACTCTTGTGAATCCATACACTGTCGCCCTTCTTGATATACTCATCAGAGCCCGCTTTGTCTATAGCCTCTCCAAGCTTCTTTATATAATCCTTTATAAGCGGAAGTGCCTCCCACGGATAAGTAAGTCCAAGAAGAAGCTCCTTTGCTTCAGTATGCTCAAGGTCATACATATTTTTGATCATCATTAATTCATTATGCTCTGACATTTTTATATCTCCTTTTAAAATTTATTACTTTTTATAAAATGGTGCGCTCTTTTCGAAGACGTACCTCATCTGATTCTGGTTGGTTATGCTCTTTACGTACTGGGTGTACTTTCTCACATAATCACACATTTTGCTGTTATATTCCTCCTCGGAAATAGTACCTGATGCAACCATATCAAGTCCCTTTTCCCAGCTTGCCGTAAGATCCGCACGGAGCAGTCCGTTGATCGAATACATAACGACATCATTTATGATCTCGCCTAAAAATGTAGGCGTTACTATCTGAGTTTTCTTATTCAGGTTGATGTACTTGTTATTAACAAGCTTTGTGATTATCGAGTCTCTCGTCGCAGAGGTTCCGATACCGCTGCCCTTGATCTGTGCACGAAGCTCCTCGTCCTCGATAAGCTGTCCTGCATTTTCCATTGCAAGGATCAGAGTACCTGAAGTATATCTCTTCGGAGCAGAGGTTTCACCCTCCTTAACCGTAAAGCCGCTGCAAGGAAATACGCTTCCCTTTTTGATACTTTTAAAAAGCTCGATAAACTCCTTGCTGTCAGATACAGCTCCCAGATTATCATCATCCTTTTTTGCGCCCTGATCAGCCGCTGCATCATCTTCCTTTTTAGCTCCCGCATCAGCCGCCGCATCATCATTTTTCTTACCGAAATTTCTGTCGGCTATCATAAGATATCCCGGCTTTGAGAGAACTCTTGCGCCTGCGAAGAATTTCTCTCCCTTTCTGTCGAGCTTTAGAGAATACTTCTCATACTCGGCCGGCGGGAAGAAGATTGAAAGGAATCTTCTTACGATAAGATCATAAACTCCCTTCTTGACCGGCGGAAGTGAATTCAGCGCTCCCAGTCCCTGTCCGGTAGGAATGATGGCATAGTGGTCTGTGATCTGCTTATCATTTACATATTTTGACTTTGCAAC
>ONVE01000219.1 GCA_900321215.1 uncultured Eubacterium sp.
GGTTATACTCTTGGAGTTAATCCATTTAACCAGCCGGGTGTTGAGAGCTACAAGAAGAATATGTTTGCTCTTCTTGGAAAGCCTGGTTACGAGGAAAAGTCTGCTGAGCTTAAGGCAAGACTTGGCAAATAATTCCGGCAGGCGATATCCTATTTTTCTGGAGAATATATGAATGATGACAGATTTACGCTTATAGCACCATGCCATTTCGGACTGGAGGCTGTGCTTAAGCGCGAGATACAGAACCTCGGATATGAGATTCAGAATGTGAGTGACGGCAGAGTGACCTTTACAGGTGATGCACAGGCTATCGCCAGAGCTAACATTTTTATCAGAACTGCAGAAAGAATACTTCTCAAATGTGGTAGCTTCAGGGCTGCCACATTTGATGACTTATTCGAAGGTGTTAAGAATATTCCGTGGGAGAGATACCTTCCCAGAAATGCAAAATTCTGGGTTACGAAGGCTACTACCAACAGGAGTACTCTTTTTAGTGCAAGCGCCATTCAGTCTATCGTGAAGAAGGCAATGGTTGACAGGATGAGCACTACCTATCATACTGCCCGCTTCGATGAGGATGGAGATGAATACCCGGTAAGAGTATTTATAATGAAGGACGAGGTAGAGATCGCACTTGATACTACAGGTGTGTCCCTCCATAAGAGAGGCTACAGAAAGCTTGTCGGTAAGGCACCTATTTCGGAAACACTTGCAGCAGCACTGATAATGCTTACTCCATGGAGAGCCGACAGGATACTTGTAGATCCGTTCTGCGGAAGCGGAACATTTCCTATAGAGGCTGCCATGATAGGTGCAAATATCGCTCCGGGTCTGAACCGCGAATTTACTTCAGATAAGTGGCTGAAATTCATGACCAAAAAAGAATGGTATGAGGCTTATGATGAGGCTGCATCTCTTGAGAAGACAGATATAGAAATGAATATTCAGGGCTACGATCTTGACCCTGAGATCATTAAGTGTGCCATGCAGAATGCCAGAGAGGCAGGAGTTGACAGGCATATTCATTTTCAGGCGAGAGATGTGAAGGACCTTCATAATCCTAAGCCATACGGCTTTTTGATCACAAACCCTCCTTACGGAGAAAGACTTGAAGAGAAAAGTGCTTTGCCTGAGCTTTATAAGACCATCGGCGAAAGCTACCGCGGACTGAAGGACTGGTCTATGTTCATCATTACTTCATATGAGGACGCAGAAAGATATCTTGGCCGAAAGGCAGATAAAAACAGAAAGATCTATAATGGAATGATCAAATCTTATTTTCTGTCTTATATGGGGGCAAAGCCTCCGCAGAGAGATAAGCTTAAGAAGGTAGAAAGTTGAAAAAAGGAATCTTTATCTTAGTGCTGTTTATCATGGCAGCACTATATTTTTATAGAATTTCAGATAAAAAGACCGGTGAGATAAAGAAAACGGCAGAATATGATGCTGCGGTAGAGAATTACAGGGTAGATACACTGAACTACAGCAGAACAACACCGGTTGATGTAAAGCTTCAGGGCAGAAGCCTGGACGGATATTATTCTGCCTGTATGGATGATAATTTGAATATCCTTATAGGAGAGGATTTTCTTGAAGATATAGTCGGATGTTCGGTTATAAGGTATAATAACAATGACGTCCGTATCGATAAGGGAGAGATGAGCATTTCCCTGAAGATCGGTAAAGATGGTTTTAAGGCTAACGGCGAGAATGTTGAAAGCTTGTCCTGGCCGGTGCTGGTGGATGAAAAATACCTCTATCTGCCTGCTGAGGAGCTTTCCTCATATCTGGGTTACAGCTGCAAATTTGATTACATCAGTAATTCCATAGATTTTAAGCTGACAGGCGGCAAAGGACATTCGCTTCCGAGAAAGTACGACCTGAGGGCTCTCGGAAGGGTTACGGCTGTCCGTGACCAGGGAAGATACGGTACCTGCTGGGCGTTTGCCTCACTCGGAGCTCTTGAGACAACACTGATGCCTCTTGAGGAAAATGTATATTCCACCGAGCATATGACACTGAATAACAGCTATAAGCTTGACCTTTCGACAGGCGGCGAGCATACGGTAAGTATAGCCTACCTTGCAGCATGGCAGGGACCTGTTTACGAAGAGGATGACATTTACGGCGATGGAAAAACAGATAACAGCCTCAGTGCAGTAAAGCATCTTGAGGAAGCGATAATCATCAAAAAGAGAAATGATGAAGCCATTAAGACCGCAATTTTCAGGTATGGCGGAGTTGAAACCTCGCTTTACATGCAGATGGAATATACAGGCGACTATTCCGAATTCTACAACGAGGAACAGGCCGCATACTATTTCAGTGATGTAAAGACACCGAACCACGATATCGTAATAGTCGGCTGGGATGATGATTATCCTAAGGAAAACTTTACAACACAGCCTAAAAAGGACGGAGCATTTATATGTAAGAACAGCTGGGGCAGAAGCTTTGGCGAGAACGGATATTTTTATGTTTCATACGAGGATGCAAATATCTGCAGTCAGTCGATAGTATATACCAATCTTGCTCCTGAAGATAATTTTGATAATATCTATCAGTCGGATCTGCTCGGCTGGGTTGGACAGATCGGTTTCGGAAGTGAATTCGGATTCTTTGCCAACTGCTATAAGGCGAAGAAGGAAGAGAAGCTTTCAGCAGTTTCCTTCTATGCTACTGATGACGATACAAACTTTACGGTTTATGTAGTACATGATTTTACGAACGAGAGCTCATTTTCGGAGAAGCAGGAGGTGGCGTCGGGCGAGATCAAATACAGCGGCTACTATACTGTAAGGATAAATGATGATGTAAACCTTAAGCCGAATGAAAAATATGCGGTAGTCGTAAGGATTGAGACAAAGGGCAGCACTAAACCGATCGCGGTAGAATATAAGGCGGATCAGAGAACTGAAATGGCTGATATTACTGACGGCGAGGGCTATATAAGCCTGCACGGAGAGCTCTGGCACAGAGTTGAAGAGGAAGGCTGCAACGTTTGTCTTAAGGCATTTACGAATGATGTTTCAGAAGAGGGCAGATAGATAACTTCCGGCAGTGGAAGCTGTCAGAAGAATGTGATAACAGAATGAAAAAGGAAGAGAAAAGTATGCAGAAAATAGTATTTGCTACAGGAAATAAGGATAAAATGCGTGAGATAAGGATGATCATGGAGGGACTTCCGTACGAGATCATTTCTATGAAGGAAGCCGGAATCAATCCGGAGATCATCGAGGACGGAACTTCATTTGAAGAAAATGCCCTTATCAAATCCAGGGCGGTTGCTGCATTTATTCAGGAGAATAAGTTATTCAGTGAAGAGGACAGAAAAACTGTTATAGTGCTTGCTGACGATTCGGGACTTGAGATAGATGCACTGAATAAGGAGCCGGGAATATATTCGGCAAGATATATGGGCGAGGATACTTCTTATCGCATCAAGAACAAAAATCTGATCGACAGGCTTGAAGGAGTTGCGGATGAGGACAGAACCGCAAGATTTGTATGTGCAGTAGCGGCTGTTCTTGCTGACGGAAGAGAAGAAGTTACAAGAGCAACCATGGAAGGCAGAATCGGTTATGAAGAGAAGGGCGAAAATGGCTTCGGCTACGATCCGATACTTTTCCTTCCGGAATTCGGATGCATGTCAGCAGAGCTTGCACCTGAGCAGAAGAATGCGATAAGCCACAGGGGAAAAGCTCTCAGAATGATGAGAGACCGTCTTCAGGAGATGTAA
>ONVE01000125.1 GCA_900321215.1 uncultured Eubacterium sp.
AGTTTTTTGAAGGTAAAATGATTACAGTATTCAGAAAACCGAGGATTGATATGAAAGGGGTTACATTTTAATGAACATTTATGATATAGCGCAGATTGCAAATGTATCTATAGCTACGGTGTCCAGAGTTGTAAACAACAGTCCGAAGGTTAGTGAGAAGACCAGAAAGAAAGTACTTGATATTATTGAGACTTATGGTTATACACCGAATGTATTTGCACAGGGACTCGGCCTTAATACCATGCACACTATAGGTATCCTTGTTCCTACTATAGCGGATCTTTACATTTCAAGAGCTGTTGCGTGCCTTGAAGAGAGCCTTCATGAGATGGGCTATGATATTATTCTCGGCTGCAGCGGATATGCTGCAAAACAGAAGGAGATTCATATCGAAATGATGCTTTCAAAGCGTATAGATGCGCTTATTCTCGTAGGTTCCACCTATGCAGGCTCAGATGATGAGACTCATAATACAAGTTATATTTCAAAGGCAGCTGAGGAGATACCGGTATTTCTTATTAACGGACTTATCGAAGGCAAGAATATCTATTGCAATGCTGCAGAGGATTACAGAGCAAGCTACGAGGTTACAACGGAGCTTATAAAAAGAGGCAGAAAGAGGATAGTATTCTTATTCGATTCAAGATCTTACAGCGCTAACCAGAAGAAGAGCGGTTACGAGCATGCACTCCTGGATGCAGGCATCGAGTTCGTTCCTGAGCTTGAGATATTCATGAAAAATGATATCGACACCGTAAGAAGCATTTTCTGCAATTACGATTATCTTGATTATGATGCAGTATTTGCAACAGATGATGCTATGGCCATAGGTGCCATGAAATATCTTAAGGCGATCGGAAAGAACATTCCGGAAGACGTAAGCATCGTTGGATACAACAATTCAATGTTCTGCAAATGCACGTCTCCTGAGCTTTCTTCAGTGGACAATAAGGTAGAACTTGTTGCATCTCAGACAGTTAAATCACTCAAAACCGTGCTTGGAAAAGAGGGCAATGTCCTTCACAAAAACATGGTTGCATGTGAGCTTGTAAGGCGCGCTACAATTTAATAAAAAAAAATAAAAATTTTTGTTGACAAATGTAAGCGCTTACATTATATTCATTATAGACAAAGAAAAAATCCCATGATCAGAGAGTACTTTCAGACGAGGATCCGGGCGGGCAAAATGAAGAAAAAGCACCAAAGGTTTTCATTTATGCTTAACGGTTATGGCCGGTGGTTTGGATTGAAAATGAAAGCGCTTTAGGAAGCTGATCAAGATGGGAAATGTAAAAAATATATTTTTTTTCGAATAAAGGGAGGTAGTCATGGAATTAGGTCTTAAGAGTAAAGAGGAATGTACATTTGATGCGGTAAGTCTTGGAGAGGTAATGCTCAGACTTGACCCGGGCGAAGGAAGAATCAAAACAGCACGTTCATTTAAAGCTTGGGAAGGCGGCGGAGAGTACAATGTTATCAGAGGACTTAGAAGATGCTTCGGTATGAAGACAGCCGTTCTTACAGCATTTGCAGATAATGAAGTTGGTAAGCTTATGGAGGATTTCATCCTTCAGGGCGGTGTTGATACATCACTTATCAAGTGGATGAAGACAGATGGTATCGGAAGAGTTTGCAGAAACGGTATCAACTTTACAGAGAGAGGCTTCGGTATCCGTGGTGCTCTCGGATGCTCAGACAGAGCTAATACAGCTATTTCAAAGGCTACAGCAGAAGATTTCGATTTTGAATACATTTTTGGTGAGCTTGGAGTTAGATGGCTTCACACAGGCGGTATTTACGCAGCACTTTCAGAGACAAGCTCACAGACAGTTATTGACGCAATCAAGACAGCTAAGAAGTACGGAACAATCGTTTCATACGACCTTAACTACAGACCTTCAATGTGGAGCGCAATCGGCGGACAGGCTAAGGCTCAGGAAGTTAACAAGGAGATCGCTAAGTACGTTGACGTAATGATCGGTAACGAGGAAGACTTCACAGCATGCCTTGGTTTCGAGGTTGAAGGAAATGATGAGAATCTCAAGGAGCTTAACCTTGACGGTTACAAGAAGATGATAAATGAAGCTGCAAAGACATATCCTAACTTTAAGGTAGTAGCAACAACTCTTAGAACAGTTAAGACAGCAACAGTTAATGACTGGAGCGCAATCTGCTGGGCTAACGGAGAGATCTACAAGGCAGCACAGTATGACGGACTTGAGATCATGGACCGTGTAGGCGGTGGTGATTCATTCGCATCAGGACTTGTTTATGGTCTTATGACAACAGGTGATCCTGAGAAGGCTGTTAATTACGGTGCAGCACACGGTGCTCTTGCAATGACAACACCTGGTGATACAACAATGGCTTCCCTTAAGGAAGTTGAAGGCATCATGAGCGGTGCTGGCGCAAGAGTTAAGAGATAAGAGAATAAAGTTACTATTTCTTAAGAGGTGATAAAATGGAACTCAGAACAGCAGCATCTCCAAAGGATGTTAAATATTATACAACAGAAAGACTCAGAGAAGAGTTTCTTATCGAGAAGGTTTTCTTTGAGGATGAGATAAGACTTGTTTACAGTCATATTGACAGGATCATAACCGGAGCGGCTATGCCTGTTAAGAAAGAGCTTAAGCTTGAAGCAGGAGACGAGCTTCGTGCAAAGTATTTCCTTGAGAGAAGAGAGATGGGCGTTATCAATATCGGTGGCGACGGAATTATCTCAGTAGATGGTAAGGAATATACAGTAGCTCACAGAAACGGAATGTACATCGGAATGGGCAAGCAGGACATTGTATTTAAGGCAATCGATCCGGCAAATCCTCCAAAGTTCTACATCAACAGTGCACCTGCACACAGAGAATGTCCTACAGTACTCATCAAAGTAAGCGGTGAGCCTGAAGAGGGTGTTGTAATAATCAAGGATGAGAACAAGAAGGAGCTTGGTTCCCTTGAGCAGTCAAATCACAGAACAATCTGCAAATATATCCTTCCTGGACAGGTTGAGAGCTGTCAGCTTGAAATGGGCATGACACATCTTGAACCGGGCAGCGTATGGAATACAATGCCATGTCATACACATGACAGAAGAATGGAAGTTTATATGTATTTTGAGATACCTGAGGATGCATTTGTAATGCACTTCATGGGTGAGCCACAGCAGACAAGACATATAGTTATGAGAAATGAACAGGCTGTCATTTCACCAAGCTGGTCAATTCATTCAGGCTGCGGATCACAGAACTATACCTTCATCTGGGGTATGGTTGGCGAGAATCAGGATTTCGATGACATGGATGATGTCAGAAATCAGGATCTCTTATAATCACTAATGGTTTTTATACTTCCTAAGAAATGAGCTGATTTCGTGGATTATATACCATCGAGGCATAATATAAGGACATAATAAACGGTATATAATTCCATGGAAAAGGCGAAAAAAAGGGTTAACAGGGTATTAATATATATAATACGAAAAGGAGAACAGGTATGAGCGATTTTCTTCAGAAGTTTGCACTTAATGGTAAGGTAGCATGGGTAACAGGCGCATCTTACGGACTTGGATTTGCATATGCACAGGCTTTTGCCGAAGTTGGAGCAAAGGTAGTTTTCAATGATATAAATGAGGAACTCGTAGCAAGAGGTCTTGAGAATTATAAGGCAGCAGGTATCGAAGCATACGGAGCTGTTTGTGACGTTACTAAGGAAGATCAGGTACAGAAGTTCGTTGCAGATGTTGCAGAGAAGGTTGGACCTATCGATATCCTTGTAAATAATGCAGGTATCATCAGAAGAATACCTATGCATGAAATGGAAGTTAAGGATTGGAACCTTGTTATAAATATCGACCTTACAGGTCCATTTATCTGCTCTAAGGCAGTTATCCCAAGCATGATGGAAAGAGGCGGCGGAAAGATCATTAACGCTTGCTCAATGATGAGTGAGTTTGGTCGTGAGACAGTTTCAGCATACGCTGCAGCTAAGGGCGGTCTCAAGATGCTTACGAGAAATATCTGTTCAGAATACGGACAGTACAATATCCAGTGTAACGCTATAGGACCTGGTTATATAGCTACACCACAGACAGCACCACTTCGTGAGAGACAGGCTGACGGATCTATGAATCCATTTGACAGATTCATCCGTTCAAAGACACCTGCTCAGAGATGGGGACGTACAGAGGACCTTCAGGGTCTTGCAGTATTCCTTGCATCAGAAGCTTCTGACTTTATCAATGGTCAGGTAGTTTACATCGATGGTGGTATCTCAGCTTACATCGGACAGGACCCAAGCAACCTTGATGAGTCAAAGTTCGCAGAAGAAGTTGAGACAGATACAGACGTAAAGACAGCTGATAAATAGTTTGAATAAATAGGAGAATATCATGAACAGCGAGAAGACAGTAAAAGCTTTAGAGAAATTTTCAGAGGTTGGTATAATCCCTGTTGTTGTACTTAATGACGCTAAGAATGCAGAGCC
>ONVE01000028.1 GCA_900321215.1 uncultured Eubacterium sp.
CCTTTAAAGCCTCGGTGATCTTAACCTCTGTAGCTATAGCTGCATGGTCTGTTCCCGGCTGCCAGAGAGCATTGTAGCCCTGCATTCTCTTCATACGGATAAGAATATCCTGCATAGTATTATCAAGGGCATGACCCATGTGAAGCTGTCCTGTTATATTTGGAGGCGGCATAACGATCGTGAAAGGTTTCTTCGATCTGTCTACCTCAGCGTGAAAATATCCGTTCTTTACCCATTTCTCATAAAGTCTCTTCTCGATCTCGGAAGGGTTGTAGGTTTTACCAAGTTCGCTCATTTTATATATTCTCCTCGTAATTAAAATATCAAAGTGATTTTATATTCATCAAATGCAGCCGCACGCAGCAAGTCTTATCTAATAGCCTCCCGCCTGCATCAGATGCTTTCTTCCCTGAAGTTATCCTTAAGTTCTGAAAGTATTATATCCATACGTTTATCGTAATCATTCATGTCTTTATTCATCTTATTATAGACGGCTCTCTGGAGCATTGCAAATATTGTCATCTCCCGGACGTCATCCTTGGCGTCACCGATCTCCATCATGATATCCTCAAAATACTCTTCTGCATCCTCGATATCCTGACGGCGTATCTCCTGCCTTAAGGTTTCCGTGTCCTCCGTGACGGCCACCACGAAGAAATATGCCTTACGCGACTCTTCATTCTGGTTCAGCTCGTAGGCCTTAAGGAAATATTCCCTGGCAAGATCGGTATCAAAATTGCTTGCCGCTGCAACCGCCCTGTTATGATAGACATTTCCAAGAAACGGCTTGCTGTCGATCTCATCAGCCATATCAATGATATCATCATAAATGTTTGCCGCCTTTATGTACCTCCTGTAGCCCAGATAACCATCAGCCTTGAGCTTAAGTCTCTGAACCGGAGAAAGCTTTTTATACTTCTGCCATGCTTCGGCGTAGACCTTGACCTCGTCAGAGGTATAATAATTGCCGGCTGAAAGGATCTCCACAAGAAGCTCCTGTGCGTAGGAGGTCTTGTTGACCATACCGGTCAGCCTGTCTGCAAGGGCAGGCATCTCCAGCTCATTTCTGATCCAGTCGAAAAGCTTCTCAGAAAGCGACGACTTGCTGATCAGAACGGTATTATTATAAATGTAAAAGCACAGCTCCTCGTAGGTATATATCTCAACCTTCGTATTCAGAAATGTGAAAGGCACACTTGCTTTTTTAGTTGTACATACGATTAATTTCGACATATTCTTCTTACAGATCCTTTATACTGAATTCTTTTCTGTATATCTTGTTCGTTGTCGGGAAGAGCTTGCCAAAGCCCATGTCCTTGATGATCACCGCACCGTCCGTTGGATTCTCGAACTCGACCGAAAGCGAAAGCTTTGTTGTCTTGTTCGGTCTCTTCGGTATGCCGTGGATCTTGACCGTCTCTCTGGCTTCCTCACCTGTATGCCGTCCTCTGTAGCAGAGCGTTACCTTATCGGTATCGTCCAGTATAACTTCAATCTTTCCATGAGTGTTATACCACTGTTTTCCGCCTTCCGCCACAGGAACAAATGTATCCTTCTCGTCTCCGAGGGAAATTCCCACATCGAAAAGTACATTTTCCTTGGTCTCTATGAAGAATTTCTCATAGAATTCCTTATATTCACCGCCGACCGCTCTGTAGCAGGCGCCCTTGGTATATATATTCTGACCCACGAAGACTCGTCTGCCCTGGCAGAGAACATTCGTGGATTTCTTCATCCATTTTCCCGAGAAGCCTATTCCGGTAAGAAATACCGATGAGATATAAGCTTCCTTGGTCTCATAATCCGCTATCCTTGCGAAATCATTATCCATCGAGTGTGTATCGGTTCCGTATTTTGCAAGGCTCATCTGCTCTGAATAATCCTCATGTATCACCGTAATGATACCCGGCTTCTTATTCCTGATGATGTCTATCCTGTAATAATCCAGTCCCTCGGCACTGAAATCGAAAAGCGCCACGCTGTTGACCCAGAGATCCTGCTCCTGATTAAATATATAATACAGTCCGCTGTCCATATGGCTCGTTATCTCTATCGCGCTTTCCGGCACATCCATTATCTTGTAAAGTCCCGAAAGTATCTGATGGATATCCCTGTTGTATTCCTGTATCGAGATCACCAGCTTCTTCACGGTAGCCTGCTCATATCTATAAAGAAATGAATCTATATGCAGCTTTATCATCATAAGGAAAAGTTCCTTATATGTATATTTCCTGCCTGCCACCTCAAGGGGCTCCGGATTCTGAAGATTCTCAAAGAGACCGTCAACTATTATGCCGTCCTCATTAAATCTTGCTTCAGACGCCTCACCGCCTACATACCAGTGTTCTGTATCCCTGCTGTAGAAAAGGATATTCGGCATCATATATGTTTCTTTATTGTTCAGCTGGCTTATTGATTCCGGTTCACGCTTTATATCATTATAATAGCTCATCTGCGTGAAATCCGTGCAAAGATCCATGCCTATGTAAAATGCCTCTGCCATCATTTTCTCCTGTTTCTATCTATAATTCATCGTATTCTTTCCTGCGCTTAGGAAATCCTTGATCCAAAAAGCCTCCGGAAAATCTCCTGCGTAAGATCAGAGTATGCTCAGATTCTCCTCGAATAGGTGAAGCATATTGATGTAAACATCAAGATCCTCAAGAAGATCCCTGTCTTCACGCATTTCCTGCTTGACGAGCATATCATTTATCATCTCAAAACGGTCAATGCCTCTTCTGTCATAGTTTCTTGACTTGAAGCAGTCGCTTTCGATGATCTTTGCATTTCCGCCGGTCACGCCGCTTATCTCATAAACCAGACGCTCGCCGTGGAATACAACATATTCCATAACATAGATGCCCGGTACGACTTCTTCCATACGCTGATTCTTCACCGCCGACCTGCTGCGGCTTCCTGTGTCAAATCTGTAATCCACGAAGATCTGCTTTCCTGACTCGCCCTTGTAGATAAGGTAGGTCTTAAGGAAGATATCCTGCGGAAGTCTTACGAACTTCGCAAAGCTCTTATAGAACGGCAGGCATTTTCCTGCGTCCATGAACTTCTCCACGCTCTCCTTGATCCAGAGCTTCTGATCCTCCGTATATCTCTCAAGGCGGCTGAAAAACAGCAGCAGTGCCATAACAGATATCTCGTCATCTATATTTTCCTTGATTATCTCATGATAGAGGCACTCAAATATATAATTCGGAACCTGCACATCATAGATGAGATAATTATGCGCAACCATCCTGAGGAAGGCCTTGACCACAAGTCCTCTGCTTCTTCCGGAATAGTACGTTGCGAAGATATCATAAATGTATTCCAGATAGCCCTTCACGAACATCATCTGTGCCAGAGTATTCTCGGCAAGAAGCGTCACATCGCTCACCCTGTCCTTGGCAAGCTTGAAGAGTGCCGCAAGCTCATCGATGCTTCCGTTGAAATGATTTATGATATATGCAAGTATATTGGCATTTACAGTTCCGGTCTTGTAAAGGTTAAGACATATTGCCATCAGGTCTTCATTTATGAAGCCGTCGGAATCCTGCACACCGTAATCCGCCAGTCTGTAAAGCTCATCAATCTCCAGCTCGTTAAAGCCATAAAGCTTAACTGCCTGGAATGCCTTGTCATACATATTCATATCGATCAGATATGAAATGATCGTGCTCGTATTTGCATGAGACAGATACTCTATATCCAGTCTTGCCAGATACTTTCTGAGGACATCTGTGTCAAGGTTCTCATGATAATACTCGATAATATTTATGCAGGCCTGCTGCTTATAGTGGTAAGAGATCTCGTCGCAGTTGATTATCTCTCTTGCAGCATTTACCTCTCTTGCGTTCTTATATGTAAATTCGCCTATAGCCTTGTAATTAAAGAGCAGCACCCTGTAATCTCTCGGGCTGTACTCCTTACAGATATCCATATAGGCCTTCTCATCAACTATCCTCTCAAGGTGGTAAGGGATCGATCCTGCGTATCTGTTGCCGGACTTATCCTCGAAAATGATGGATGCATTGTCCGAAAGGATCTCAACATAAGCCTCGCCGTTAACAAGAGGTACTCTCTCCACATTCTGGAGCTCCTCATGAGTAACGATGACCGCCCTTACATTCTTGTTGAAGCACACCAGCTTGCGCCTGAAAATGATATTTACCAGCTTTCCTGCGAAAAGCGAGCTGACGCTTTCCGGCTCAAGGAATTCATCATAGATAACGGTAAGATCATCATTTACCTTGCCCTTGATGATCATGTTCTCCATGAAATCCTCCATGGTAGGCGCATAATCATGATATATCTTCATATGCTCTGCCTTGTTGAAAATGACATTTGCATAAAGATATGTCAGCTCCTCCTCCGTGAGGGTGTTCTTATAATTCAGATACATGAGTACCGAAGCCGGTATCAGATCGTATCTTGAATGATTCATGCTTCTTATGTAGCACTCGTTAAGTCCTATGAACTTAAGCGATTTAAGGACCGCTGCCTTATAGAATCTGTGATACTTATGATCAAGCTTGTTTGCCGAGATAAGCATAGAGCAGAGGCTCTTAAGCACCTCTTCATTTTCCTGCTCACAGCGGACATAGTTCTCCGCATGTGCGGTAAATTCGTCCGGACTGCTGGATATATGGTAGTTCTCCGCAAATTCCTCGGCAGAGCTTAACTCATCTACTCCTGCATATTCATTCTTTCTGGTCTGAGAAGTACTGTATTCGTTGACAATATCCTCATCGAGCGGAAGAGAATTCTTGTCCTTTATGCCGTCTGCCATGATGACATTTTCAAGGCTTACGTTCTTCTCTGCATCATCCTTGCCGGAATACTTGCCATAACCGACATTTTCACCCTCCCTGCGGAGTCTCTCCTTCAGAAGATGCTTTTCATTCTTATCATATATCTCGCGGAGAACGTCAAAGATCTGCTTGTTGAAATCCGTGATCCTTCCGGCGAGTTTAACAAATTCACTCTGAACATCATCAGTGATGAATTTATGCCTTATGCCCCATTTGATCGCTGTGATCTCAAATGGAGTAAGCTTCTTCAGCATCATCGGGTTGGTGTTGAAGATCTCACAAAGCTCGAAATAGATGATCGGGCTGTTCTCGCCCTCTTCATACATTTCACAAAGCTCCTTATAAAGAGCTGTACTGTCGTCATTATATTCATTGTCCACAAAAAGCAGCAGCCAGAAATAGAAAAGCTTTGGCTCCTGTGTGCGGAAATTACGTTTAATCATATTCGCCGTCTTCTCGATAGTCTCTTCATCCTTTAAGACCATCGATTTAAGATAGCTGTAATAGCATCTCTGCTGGCTGCTCATCAGATTTCTGTCTACATCAGCCTCTATCCTGAGGAATTCCTGCTCAACCTTGGCAAAATCTCCCGCAAGGATATTCATATGCATCACGCCGAGCCTGTACATATCCTCTTCCGGCTCAAGCTTTCCAAGAGTCTTTAATGCATCTATCGACTGAGATACATAGTCATCAAGCGAAATACGCTCCATTCTGAAATCCAAATAAGCCTGTGTAAGCCTGATATTACTCTGCTTAAACAGGTGGCGCTTGTTTCTGTCGTCCTTATCCGAGAGCTTTCTGACCGGCTTGGTAAGATGGATATCCACCTCCAGCCTCTGGTAGATATTCTCGATGATGAGCTTTCCTCTGTTCTCTCCATCCGGAACATGCTCCGGTGCGATATATACCGGCAGCTTGCAGATATTGCCGGCGAAATCATTTTCTGTAATAGTCTTCTTCGCAGGGATGATGAAATCCACATCACTGCTTATCTCCGAAAATGTATAGCCCCAGGTGTTTTTGTTGACATCAATGGTTATCTGCGACATTTCCGCAGGCATCTCTATATCGATCTCAGCCTTTGATACAGAAAGTGTTACAGTCCTCTTCTTATGGACCATAACAAGAAATTCCTCCATGGCCTGATCGGTAAGACGGCTGGCAAGAAGGCTCTCATACATCTGTCTAAGCTGATTGTCATTATCTATAAATGTTCTTCTGAATTCTCCGGTAGTAAAAAGCTTCGCAGCCTCCGACCAGCTCTTCTCGGCAACGGCTGCAAATTTGAAGAGGTCGTCGATCTTATCATCATAATACTTAACGTACGGCATTACGATGCTTATATCATAAGGGATCCTGAACTCTCCTCCATCGGTAATCACGTTGATGTGTCCCCTGTAGGTCTGTCCGGCCTCAAGACAGGTTGCGTCAAATGAGAATTTCACCTCGAACTTCCTGCTGACGAAGGAATGAGTCTCGAATCTCATAAGATAACGGCTGTCATAAACCATACCCTTGATAGGGACATCATTTTTGCTGTGTACATCGAAGGAACCCTCGTAGGTTGTTCCCGCCTCAATATTTATTTTAAAACTCTGCTCGGAAATTTCGACCTCCGGACGTTCGGTCGCAAATTCACCTTTGGCATACTGCTCAACAATAGCTTTCATCTCATATCTCCAGAAGATATACTGTTACTAAAAATTTACACTTATACTTGATATTACTATAATTCTTGTTGTAAAATACTTCTATGAATGTCAAAACGTTGGTACTGCCATTTTAAGACAGATTACCGATAGCTATTATAGCAAATGTATTCAGTGTTTGCAATGCAATCATATTATTCAAAACGAAGTCCAGGAGATGATAACATGGCAAAAGCGACTTTAAGAATCACTCAATATGATACAGTTCATTTTGATACAAATGTCAATCCGCTCGGCATACCGGAAACTGTCAGAACGGCCCTTGCGAATAACATTTCATCAGTATATAACTATCCTGAGTCATACTACAACAATCTGAGGACCGCCATTTCGGAATACACAGGCACGCCGGATGACAGACTCATCCTCGGAAGCGGTTCGGTTGATCTGATAAAGCAGCTCACGGCGCTCATCACACCGAAGAAGGCTCTTGTCATAGTTCCGGGAAGCATGGGCTACGAAAGGGTCCTGAAGGCTTACGGATGCGAGATCGAATATTATCATCTTGACGAGTCCCTCGATTACGAGCTTGACCTTGTGGATTTCCTCGGAAAGCTGGATTCTTCCTTTGATATGCTGATCATCGGCAATCCAAACAATCCGACCTCCAAGAAAATGGAGAGAAGCGAGATTGAAGAGATCGCGAAGGCCTGCGACTCTAAGGGCATCTTCCTTATAGTAGACGAAATGTACATTGAATTTATAGATAATGAAAGCGATTATACCGCCATCCCTCTTACTGAGAAATATCACAAAATGACGGTTCTCCGCAGCGTTACCAAGTTCTTCGCTGTTCCGGGTCTTCGTATGGCATACGCCATAATGAACAATCCAGAGCTTCAGAAGACAGCCCGTATGGCATCAAGCGAGTCTGGTATATCTTCACTTACAGCCATTGCCTGCTCGGTAATGTTCAGAGA
>ONVE01000039.1 GCA_900321215.1 uncultured Eubacterium sp.
GGTCAGCTGACATGGCTGATCCTTCAGATGTTCAATACGAGACGTGTCAGAAGACGTATGAAGCCGCTTTATGATGTTGCTTTAAAGGCTGAGGCTGTGAGCAGGATGTCTTCAAGAATGGCTGAGAAGGATTATATGTCCGATGAGACCATGCAGCATCTTGAATCTGCCATTAACAGGGCGGATCCGAATGAACCGCTTATTGCAACAGGAGATAAGGAGCTTCAGGGTATTGAGATCGCACTTAACAACCTTCTTAATGAAATGCAGGAGAGCAAAAAGCAGCAGATAAGGTTCGTTTCCGATGCTTCACATGAGCTTCGTACTCCTATCGCTGTAATTCAGGGCTATGTAAATATGCTTGACCGCTGGGGCAAGGAGGATGAAGAAGTCCTTACTGAGTCCATTGAAGCGCTTAAAAATGAGTCAGAGCATATGAAGGAGCTTGTTGAGCAGCTGCTCTTCCTTGCGAGAGGTGACAGTGGAAGAAATAATCTCCAGCGTAAGGATTTCAGCCTTGCGGAAGTGCTTTATGAGGTCTGGGAAGAGTCCTGCATGATAGATGAAGGACATAAATATACATTTTATCTGGATGGAAAAGAGACTGAATCGCTTGATGATACCGCGGCTGAGGAGAGCGGTCCGGAGCCGGAATATATCGAAAATATCGATTTTGACAATGACGGAAAAGAAGCTGGAGATGAAAGTCAGCGATACGTTATGAACGGTGACATTGCGATGATCAAGCAGTCTGCAAGAATATTTATCCAGAATGCGGCCAAGTATTCTGAAAAAGGCAGCGAGATAATGATCAAGGTAAACAGCGGCAGGGGCGGAAAGGTTTCCTACGTTATTCAGGATGAGGGAATCGGACTTAACCAGGAGCAGCTTGGACATATCTTTGAGAGATTTTACAGATCCGATCAGGCGAGAAATGCCGATACCGGCGGTACCGGACTCGGTCTTTCCATAGCAAAATGGATCATAGATGCACATGACGGAACCATTGATGTTCTCTCAAGAACTGAATTCGGAACCAGATTTACAGTAAACTTTAATAATAAGATCAGTGAAAGAATGAAGGAAGCAAATGGATAAGATTAATTTTGCTGTTGGTCAGAAAATAATAATGAAAAAAAAGCATCCCTGCGGCGCATGCGAATGGGAGATACAGCGCGTCGGGATGGACTTCAGGATCAAATGCTGTGGCTGCGGACGAAGCGTAATGGTTCCCCGCAAAACCGTGGAAACCGGATTTAAGAGCTTCGTTGAAGGTGTTTAATATATTTTTTCAAGATCTTCGGGTGTGGTTCCTGTCATATCGCAGAAACGCTGAAGATCCTTGTTATCATGGATAAGAAACATATCGTGAAACCGGCCGGTATCATTTTCAATGAAACCGGCTACTTTTTCGCCCGTGCATATACTGACCCTCATCGCAGGGCGCTGGGTCTTCGGGTCGTAGCTTATGGAATTCTCTGCCTTTTTCTTTCTTCCAAACATTTCTTACTCCAGTCTGCCGGTCGTAAAAATCCTTTTACGGCATTTATATTACAATCCACCGGGAAACCCCCGGAAACATCATACTGACAGCGAATCTGCCGAATAATCTTGATATATTGTATTTTATCAGTAATCGCATGTGATTTCAATCGTATGTGATGTCGTATGTGGTGAAACCTGAGTAAATCAAAATGTACCTTATGAGAAAACTGTGTGAAAACAGAGCAGGCGAAGGAGGTCTGAAAGTGCGATTATTAAGTAAATTTAAGAGATGGATAAGGAAAAAGCGTTGAATTTCTTTATAACAGTTGATACAATGTCATATGTGTCAAATTTTTATTGTTTGACATTTACACGAAACATATAGTATCAGACAAAGCGTTGTAAGGGGAATGCTTCAGGTTAAAGACTGATACGAAGTATTTAGGACAGTGGAGGTTTAAAATGGGACTTATTGTAAAAGATCTGTTCAAAAAGTATGGTGAGAAGACAGTAGTTGACCATATCAGCTTCAGTATGGATAAGCCGGGAGTTTATGCTCTTCTTGGTACCAACGGAGCCGGTAAGACTACGTCTATCAGAATGATACTTGACATGCTTGATAAGGACGGAGGAGAAGTTTTATGGAACGACGGTCCTCTTAACTTTTCAACATGCAACATCGGCTATCTTGCCGAGGAAAGAGGACTTTATCCAAAGTACTCTCTTATGGATCAGATTAAGTATTTTGGCTCGCTGAGAGGCGTTCCTGATAAGGAGCTTGATAAGAAGATCAAGTACTGGGCTGAGCGTCTTAAGGTTGAGGAGTATCTGTATCCACAGTTTAAGGATGCCGTTTCAGGAAGAAGGATCAATGAAAAGGGCGAGTTTATCGATGAAGAAGAAGGCACATCATCAGGTAAGAAGAAGCCTGTAAGAAAGAAGAAGATCAAGCCGCAGAGCCCTGATCAGTTATCAAAGGGTAATCAGCAGAAGATCCAGTTCCTTATAGCTATGCTTTCAGATCCTGATCTTCTTGTGCTTGATGAGCCATTTTCAGGACTTGATCCGGTAAATACAGATATCCTTAAAAATGTAGTTCGTGAGCAGATCGAGGCAGGAAAATATATCATAATGTCAAGCCATCAGATGGAGGTCGTAGAGGAATTCTGCACCGACATCACTATTCTCTCGCGTTCAAAGGCAGTAGTTCAGGGAAATCTTAACGAGATCAAGAAGAGCTACGGAAGAGTAAATCTTCATCTTAAGTGTGACCGCGATGTCACCGATCTTATAAATGCGTCCGGTGCAAATATCATCACCGAGAAGGAAAATGAATATCGTATCAAGGTAACAGGAGATGAGCAGGCAGGCGCATTACTCCAGAGCCTTGTTGCAAATAAGGTAAATGTTATCTGCTTTGACCTCTCAGAGCTTTCGCTCCATGAGATATTTGTAAAAGAGGTGGGAGCGGATGAAAAATAACAGCATTTACAGTATGGAAGGCGTTGGTAAGGTGTATAAATTTACACTTACCCAGGCGTTTAAGAATAAGGGATACAGGGCTTCATTTATCATTATGATACTTGTTATCGTATTCCTTGGACCTATCATGAGGCTCGGCGCATCTTCCGGACAGAATATTGAAAAATCAATAAATGACGTAAAAGAGGATAAAGTAAATATCACAGAGCTTCTGATATTTAATGATTCAGGCGTCAGGATTGACGAGGAGGATCTTGGGTTTGCCGACAGCGGCTATAAAAACATCAGCGTCAGCTTTCCGGCTGAGAAGGATCAGAAGATTGACAGTGTAAAGGCTTCACTTACCTCTACACAGGTACTTCTTCTCCTTAAGACGGATGTGAATGAGTCAGGTATGCCGGAATACAAGCTCCAGCTTATCTCTTCAGATGACACCGAGATCAAGCCTGATATCCTTGACAGCTTAGGATCTTTCCTTATCGAGAAATTCGATAATGCCAGATATGAGCAGGCAGGCGTTGATAAGGATATCATGACACTGGTATCTTCAGGCTTTAATGAGAAGAAGACATATACAGATGAAGAGTTTACGAATGCATCAAACCGTAAATACAGCGATATGGAGGTTGTAGCCCTCGGAACTACATTTGCGGTTATCATAATGATGGTGCTTTCACTTGCTTCTTCATATATAGTAAGCTCGGTTATGGAGGAAAAGGTTTCAAAGCTTGTTGAAACACTTATGATAAGCGTAAGACCTCTCGCTCTTGTAATGGGTAAGATCTTTGCAATGATGACATATGTGCTTCTCATCCTTGTAATATCATTTGCGGGCTCAAAGCTTTCAAATTCTGTTATGGATATGATCGTAGGAAAGAATGAGACCAAGGAAATGCTTAACTTTGACGTGCTTTTCAAGGTAGGCTTCATGAATGCGGTATTTGTTATCTTTGCAGTTATCCTGCTCTTCTTTATCTTTGCATTCTTTGCAGGAATCGCAGGCGGTTCATGCTCGAAGGCAGAGGATATGCAGAGTGCAAACGGTTCTGTAACAACACTCATCATGATCGGATATATTGTTGCAATGTTTGTTCCGGGAATTGAAAATGAGATGGTTCATACAATAATATCATTTGTTCCGATCTTCTCACTTTTTGTTGTGCCGGTATTATATATCACAGAGAGCATAAGCCTTCCGGTTCTGCTTTCTTCATTTGCCATTAATATTGTTATTGCGATCGCAATGTTCTTTATCTGCGCAAAGGTTTACAGACAGCTTATACTTATAGACGGAAGCAAGATAAAGATCAGTACGATACTTAAAATGGTATTTGGCAAGAGCTCGTCAGGCAAGGCTAAGAAGGAGGTGGCTTAAATGTTTAAGAATTTTGGAAATGTTTACAAGTTCTCCTTGAAAAATGCTCTTACCAGAGGCTACAAGGTGCTTACCGTTGTTATGTGTATCCTTCTTATAGCAGTACCGATACTCATAATGTTCTTTTCTGCAAAGTCCAAGTCGGACAACAAGGAAGAAGAGATCGAAAGCTGCCAGGCTGAGAAGATATATGTAGTAAATGAACTCGGCGGCGAGGAGTCGGATTTTAATTCGCTCAATCTTATCGGTGAGAAGAATTACGACAACATTACTTATATCAATTACAGCAATGTAGATGATGCGCTTAAGGCTCTTCAGAATGGCGAGTCTGCATTTGTTCTTGGATTTGAGAACAAGAATGGAACAGCGTCTTCTTATATAGTAGTTCCAAAGGGAAATATATCCGAGAGCGATGCTGAGAATTATTTCGATTTTATGGATAAATACCAGAGCTATTTCATAGTTCTTGCTGCAGGACTTGACCAGAACGGACTTCGTCAGGTTATGACACAGTCTGAGTATGAGACCTTCCATGTAAGCGGCTATGAAGAGAATGTCTCAATAGCTGATACCGAGGAAAATGATAAGGTAATGGCTGAAAGCGTTCTTTCTGCCATGAAGAGCGTTCTTCCTTATATTTCGCTCATGCTTTTATATTTCCTCATCATTTCATACGGCGCAAGTATCGCGCAGAGTATAGTAATGGAGAAGTCATCAAAGCTTATGGATACAATGCTTGTATCTGTCAGGCCTGAAGCACTCTGCCTTGGTAAATTCCTGGCAGTAGTAACAGCGGGCGTATTACAGATCCTGCTCTGGATAGCATCAGTAGTGGTCGGCTTCATAATAGGAAATATGATCTGCACCAAGGTTTATCCGGATGCAAATTTTGCACTTCTTGCATTCTTCAAGGCGATGAACAGTCTTAACGTTTTCTCACTTGGAAATGTTATCATCGCATTACTCATACTTATCATCGGATTCCTCCTTTTTGCATCCCTTGCGGTGGTTGCGGGAGCTATCTCCGGATCAAGAGAGGAAGCAGCAAGTGCATCAGCAATATTCATCATTCCGCTTATCATTTCATTCTTTGCAATAATGTATGGCGGCGGACTTGAGTCAGGCGGTGCTCCGGCATGGATGCTTTATGTACCATTTACGGCAGCTCTTATAACTCCGTCATACGTTGCACTTGGCGCATGTGAATTCCTTGAAGGTATGATCTCGCTCGGCATTATCGTTACGACAACACTTATTTTTATTATCGTAGCAGGACGACTTTATAAGATGATGTCACTTTATAAGGGCAATGGCGTTAAGCTTGGAAAGGCACTTAAGATGCTTTTCACCGGCAACAGCGCA
>ONVE01000006.1 GCA_900321215.1 uncultured Eubacterium sp.
AGCTGCTGTTACATCATCAGCTCTTCTTGACTTGTCGATGTAACGGATACGTGCAGGAGCGATAGCTGCTGCAAGGATTGCCATAATAGCAATAACGATGATAAGCTCAACGAGTGAGAAACCTTTGTTTGTCTTCTTCATAAGATTGATTCTCCTTTTCATTTGTTTTAGTTTTTTCATAGTTTTAGATAATATATATATTCCGCTCTCGTCTAACGGATTATATCGTAACTATGTGTAACATTTATGTGATCATACCGTACCGGCCGTATCTTCTCTCGTCATCAGGATGATAAAGCCTTAAGCGATATGTATTCACCTTTACATATTTTAGTAACTGTCTACCGCATCGTACATACTCATGATTGGTGAGTAGATAGCAACTACGATAACACCTACTACTGCGGCAAGCACAACCATGATGAGCGGCTCCATAGCAGCTGAAAGTGATTCAACAGCAAGGTCAACCTCTTCCTCATAATAGTCAGCAACCTTTGTCATCATGTCTTCGATATTACCTGTCTCTTCACCGATATGCATCATCTGCGGAAGCATGATTGGGAAGATATCCATATCCTTGATAGGCTTTGAAAGTGGAACACCTTTTGCAACCTGTGTCTTACACTCCATAAGCTTATCTCTGATGATTCTGTTCTTCATGATCTTTGCTGTCTGATCAACAGCATCGATAAGAGAGATACCAGAAGCAAGAAGTGTAGAGAATGTTCTTGAAAATGTTGCTGCTGCAGTCTTGATTGAAAGATTTCCGAATACCGGCATCTTAAGTGCAGCACTTCCGAAGAACTTCTGTCCTGTCGGTGTAGCCTTGAACATTTTGAGTCCAACTACGATTGCTATAATTATAATAAGAAGCAACCACCATTTTTTAACTAAGAAATCCGAGAAGTTAACCAGCATCTGTGTAGCTGCCGGAAGTTTTGTTCCCATTTCTTCAAACATCTGTGAGAATGTCGGGATAACCTTGATCATCATTATCGCAACAACGACGCCGATAACCACGAGTACAACGACAGGATAAGTCATGGCACTCTTAACCTTCGCCTGAATGTATCCGTCCTTTTCAAACTGTGTAGAAAGTCTTTCGAAACATATCTCCAGCTTACCGGACATCTCACCTGCAGATACCATGTTATAAAGGATTGGTGGGAATACATCCGGGTTCAGCTTAAATGCATCTGCCAGTGTACCACCTTTCTGAACATGTGCCTGCGCTTCCTTAAGTGAATCCTTAAGGACTTTGTTCTCCATCTGATCAGACAGCATATCAAGTGCCTGAATGATAGGAACACCTGCACGAAGAATTGAAGCGAACTGCTTACAGAACACTGCAAGATCTCTCTTCTTAACTTTCTTCTTGCCAAACTTAATCTGAATATCTTTATATTCACTGATATCCAGAATACTGAGCCCTTCACGTCTCAGCTTATCCTTAGCCAGCTCAATACTTTGAGCCTCTACAGAGCCCTTCTTCTGTTTACCCGAAGAGTCCATAGCCTTGTAATTAAACTGTGCCATACCTATTCCTCCGAACATTTTTATAGATTTTTGCCATATCTAAAGTGATAATACAACATTACATAAAATAATGCAACATTTTTGTTAAAATCTAATAAATTTATGGTCAAAAATTCTATGTGTAGATAGTTTTTTTCACTTTGTGTTTACAATTCCTTCATATTAATATAGTGTCTTCATATTAATATAAGTTCTTATGCATAGTTGTCTGATCCTGTGCATAAAGAAGTGCATTATCTCTGGTAATTATGCCGTTTCTGTAGAGCTCAACCAGTGCATCATCCATGGTGATCATTCCCATTCCCTTTGAAGTCTGGATTGTAGACTCGATCTGGTGAGTCTTTGCCTCACGGATCTGTGCTCTGATAGCCGGTGTAGCAAGCATTACCTCGAAACCTGCAACTCGTCCTTTACCGTCTGCCGTAGGAATAAGCTGCTGAGAAATAACACCCTCAATAACCATCGCAAGCTGAATTCTGATCTGCTGCTGCTGATGAGGCGGGAATACGTCGATGATACGGTCGATGGTAGCTGCCGCACCGATTGTGTGCAGTGTAGAGAATACGAGGTGACCTGTCTCAGCCGCTGTGATAGCGATCTGAATTGTTTCAGGGTCACGCATTTCTCCTACGAGGATAATATCAGGGTCCTCACGGAGTGCAGCTCTAAGAGCGTTATCAAATGAAAGTGTATCCATTCCCAGCTCTCTCTGGTTAACAATTGCTTTCTTATGTTTATGAATATACTCGATAGGATCCTCAAGCGTAATGATATGTGTTGCAAGATTCTCATTAGCTTTATTGATAACAGATGCGAGTGTTGTTGACTTACCTGAACCTGTAGGTCCTGTAACCAGTACAAGTCCTCTCTTCTTCTTATAAAGTTCAACAACTGAAGGTGGAAGTCCAAGTGCCTCTGGTCTTGGAATAACCGTATCGATCTTTCTGTATGCAGCTGCCATATTTCCTCTGTCCATGAATACATTTACACGGAAACGGCCTCTGTCTCTTACAGAATAAGCGAAGTCGCACTCACCTCTGTCCTTGAGTATTGCTTTGTGTCTGTCGTTCATGGTCATTCCGATACTTTCTGCAGCATCCAGTGCTGAAAGCGGAGGAACATCTACATCGATGAGCTGACCATTTATACGAAGCTTTGGTGGTATTCCTGTAGCAATATGGATATCGGAAGCATTCTTCTCGATAGCCATGCTAAGGAGTTCGTCCATATCAATCATTTGTGTAATCCCCTGTCCTTTCTTAAATAATAATAAATATCTTAGATTCACCAACGGAATAATCCGTTTATATATTTAACGCCATAAATGACGTATAAATATTTTAATAATCATCACCTGTTGTGTAAGTGATCTTCTTCATTTCCTCAAGAGAAGTGATTCCGTTAAGAACGTGCTTACCGGCACTCATCTTAAGTGTTGACATGCCCTCTGAAAGAGCCTGCTTTTCGATAACGTCTGCAGTTGCACCCTTTGAGATAACTGACTGAAGTTCTCTTGAAACCGGCATCATTTCGTATACACCGATACGTCCTGCATAACCTGTGTTGTTGCAGAGCGGACATCCGACCGGCTCGTAAACTACAACATCTTCGTCCATATCTTCAATTCCAAGTGCCACCTTCTCATCATCATCAGCAAGTCTAGGTGTCTTGCAGGCCTGGCAGAGACGTCTTACAAGACGCTGAGCGATAACACCTACAAGAGCATCGCCGATGATATATGGCTCAATTCCCATATCGATGATACGGGTAACTGTAGAAGCCGCAGAGTTTGTATGGAGTGTCGAAACAACAAGGTGTCCTGTGATAGCCGCCTGAACCGCAATCTGGGCAGTCTCGCCGTCTCGGATCTCTCCTATCATTATGATATCAGGGTCCTGACGGAGGATAGATCTAAGCGCTGCCGCGAATGTAAGCTCCGCCTTAACATTAACCTGAACCTGATTGATACCGTCGATATTCGCCTCGACAGGGTCCTCAACTGTAATGATATTAACATCTTCAGTATTAAGCTCTGAAAGCGATGTATACAGTGTTGTAGATTTTCCGGAACCTGTAGGTCCCGTAACAAGGATGATACCATGCGGGTTACTCAGGATACCGTCAAATACTTCAATCTCTGATGGTGAAAATCCAAGTCCTGACTTAGGCTTTGTAAGTCCGTCCTTGGAGGTAAGTCTCATAACCGTCTTCTCTCCGTAAACTGTAGGAAGGATAGAAACACGGACATC
>ONVE01000135.1 GCA_900321215.1 uncultured Eubacterium sp.
AGGGAGATAAAAAATGACGATTATTGTAACCGGAGGAGCCGGATTCATCGGAAGTAATTTTGTATTTCATATGTTAGACAAGTATCCTGATTACAGGATAGTATGTCTCGATAAGCTGACCTATGCAGGAAATCTTTCAACACTTAAGGGCGTTATGGATAATCCTCAGTTCAGATTCGTAAAGCTTGATATCTGCGACCGTGAGGGCGTTTACAAGCTTTTTGAAGAAGAAAAGCCTGATATTGTTGTAAACTTCGCTGCAGAATCACATGTAGACAGATCGATCGAGAATCCATCGATCTTCCTTGAGACAAATATCATCGGAACCAGCGTCCTTATGGATGCTGCCCGTAAGTACGGAGTAAAGCGTTATCATCAGGTATCTACAGATGAGGTTTACGGAGATCTTCCTTTGGACAGACCTGACCTTTTCTTCACAGAGAATACACCTATCCATACAAGCAGCCCATACAGCAGCAGTAAGGCTGGTGCAGATCTTCTCGTTATGGCTTACTACCGTACCTTCGGACTTCCTGTGACAATATCAAGATGTTCAAACAATTACGGTCCATATCATTTCCCAGAGAAGCTTATACCGCTTATGATCGCTAACTGTTTAAATGACAAGCCTCTTCCGGTTTACGGCGAGGGACTTAATGTACGTGACTGGCTTTATGTTGAGGATCACTGCAAGGCAATCGACCTCATCATTCATAAGGGAACAGTCGGAGAGGTTTATAATGTCGGCGGACATAACGAGATGAAGAACATCGACATCGTAAAGCTTATCTGTAAGGAGCTTGGCAAGCCTGAGAGCCTTATCACATATGTTACAGACCGTAAGGGTCACGATATGAGATACGCTATCGACCCTACAAAGATTCATAATGAGCTTGGCTGGCTGCCTGAGACTAAGTTCGAGGACGGCATAAAGAAGACTATTAAGTGGTATCTTGATAACCGCGACTGGTGGGAAGAGATAATCAGCGGTGAGTATCAGAATTACTACGATAAAATGTATGGTAACAGATAACCGGAACGGAGAAAAAAGTGGCTAAATTAGGTAGAAATGACGCATGCTGGTGTGGAAGCGGTAAAAAATACAAGGCATGTCACGAAGAATTTGACAGAAAGATTGAATTTTACAAGAATCAGGGACATATAGTTCCTACTCATGATATGATCAAGACACCGGAGCAGATCGCAAAGATCAAAGAAGCCTGCAAGGTAAATGTTGAGGTACTTGATACAGTTGCAGAGAAGATCTGTGCAGGAATGAGCACAGAGGATATCAACGAGATAGTAAATGAGGTTACATACAGAAATCATGCTATCCCTGCACCTCTTAATTATGAGGGCTTCCCGAAGAGTGTCTGCACATCTATAAATGATGCCGTATGTCATGGCATTCCTTCAAAGGATGAGATCCTTATGGATGGCGACATTATAAATGTAGACGTTTCAACCATACTTGACGGATATTTTGCTGACTCTTCAAGAATGTTCATGATCGGAAATGTTTCCGACGAGGACAGAAAGCTTGTTGAGGTTACCAGGGAAGCTATGATGCTTGGACTTGAGCAGGTTAAGCCATGGGCATTTATGGGAGATATGGGACAGGCAGTAAATGATCACGCAAAGGCTCACGGTTATTCTGTAGTTCGTGAGATCGGCGGACATGGAGTAGGTCTTGAGTTCCATGAGGAGCCATGGGTAAGCTATGTTACAAAGAAGGGTACAGAGATACTTCTTGTACCGGGTATGATATTTACTATCGAGCCTATGATCAATATGGGCGGACCTGAGATTTTCGTAGATGAGGAAAATGACTGGACTGTATATACAGATGACGGTTCAAAGTCAGCTCAGTGGGAGATTCAGGTACTTGTAACCGAAGACGGACATGAGGTTCTCAGCTGGTAATAACTTAGATACCAAGAGCGTATGCAGGAAAATGCATACGCTTCTTTTTATTATAGATTATACTTATGGGCTATTGATTTTTTTCAAAAATGTAGTATCATTGGTTTTAGCACTCACTCACGGCAAGTGCTAACAATTCGTGATTTTTTTCTGATTTACTGTATTGTCGGAATGATATCTGATATAATGAATACAGTTGGTGGCTATTTATAAGGAGACAGATTTATGAAGAAAATAATTATTATTCCAATATACGACACGCTGCTTCTGCCGGATGTAACATTTTATTTCCGCAAAGAGGTTATAGACGGATGGACTGTAGGTAATCTTAATGCAGGCGATACGGTAGCGTTCATCATGCTTAAGCAGGACATAAGCGTAAATGCGGCAGGTCCGGAGGATTTCTATCCGGTGGGAATCTCTGCCAAGATCGAGAATACGGATAATGAAGGAAATATAAGGATAAGAACCCTCGACAGAGTGGATTTCACCAACATTACCGTTAAGGGTGATAAGGTAAATGCCGAGATCACCGTAAGGCCTGAGATCGACGATATCAGTGCCGAGGACAGAAAGGAAGAATTTGAGAAGATCAAGTCCGAGTATCTGAAGTTCGTTCAGAATTTCCAGTGGGGACTCTGGGCAAGAGGCTTCATACTTCAGTGGAAGAATATGAATGAGCTGGCATGTGCCATGGCAGGTTATTTCAGCATAACCTGGGAGGAGAAGTATGCGGTCATTGAAGCTGATTCCATAAGCGAGAGATATACTCTTATCGAAAATGCAGCCTACGAATTCATGGAAATGGCTATCGTTCAGAGTGGTGCAGAGGAGACTCAGAAGGAAGAGCACGAGAAGCAATACAGAGAGGCTGCTATCAGAAAGCAGATCGATATACTCCAGAAGGAGCTTGAAGAGATGCACCCTGAAAGTATCTCCGATATCAGCAAGTTCAGAAGGATGATCGATGAGTCAGGTATGAACGAGACCGCGAGAAAAGAAGCGGACAAGGTGCTTAACCGTATGAAGCAGGAAGGCCAGGATGGCCACGAATACGGCATGCTTTATGATTATCTGGATTTTGTTACGGCTCTTGCATGGAGACCGGCTGAACCGACAGAGATCAATCTTGAGAAGGCTGAGCAGATACTTGATGCAGATCATTACGGTCTGAAGAAGGTTAAGGAAAGGATCATCCAGCAGATGGCTGTAATGGCCCTCAACAAGAAGCAGGCTGGTTCAATACTGCTTTTCGTTGGTGCGCCGGGTACAGGTAAGACAAGTATCGGACAGAGTATAGCCAAGGCACTCGGAAGAGAATATGTTCGTATAAGTCTCGGAGGCATCAGGGATGAGGCTGAGATAAGAGGACACAGAAGAACCTACATAGGAGCTATGCCGGGACGTATCATGGAAGGCATGAAGAGAGCCGGATCATCCAATCCGGTAATGGTGCTTGACGAGGTAGATAAGCTCGTAAGAGATTACGGCGGCGATCCTGCATCTGCACTCCTTGAGGTACTTGATCCGGAGCAGAATAATTCATTTACGGATCATTATATGAATGTGCCTTACGACCTTTCAAATGTACTTTTTGTATGTACGGCAAATTCTGTTGATACGATACCTGAACCGCTGCTTAACCGTATGGAGGTCATAAGCTTCAGCGGATATACGGCAGTTGATAAATATAATATTGCAAGAAAGCATCTGATACCTAAGGCAATGAAGCAGATGGGCATCAAGGCCAAGAATCTCGGTATCACGGATGCTGCAGTCAGAAAGATCATAGAAGATTACACCGCAGAAGCAGGTGTAAGAGGACTTAAGAAGCAGATAGACAATCTCTGCAGATATGCAGCAGTTAAGCTTGTTAAGGGCGAGGAGGAGAAGATCTCCGTAACTCCTAAGAAGCTTAGAGAATATCTCGGAACCAAGGTTATCGATCATGATGTTATCGATAAGAATACCATTCCTGGTATAGTGACCGGACTTGCATGGACAATGGCAGGAGGAGAGATACTTTTCATCGAGACCAAGAAGGTCAGAGGAAGCGGCAAGGTAACTATCACCGGACAGCTCGGAGATGTAATGCGTGAATCGGTTGAGATCGCTATAAGCCTTGTAAAGGGTATACTTCCGAAGGAGACGGAGAATCTTGCGGAGCAGGATCTTCACATCCATGTTCCGGAGGGCGCAGTTCCGAAGGACGGACCATCTGCCGGAATCACCATAGTTACAGCGCTTACATCACTTTTCACAGGTAAGAAGGTAGACCCGAAGATAGCAATGACAGGAGAGGTTTCTCTCAGGGGAAATGTTATGCCTATCGGAGGACTTCCTGAGAAGCTGATGGCAGCGGTAAGAGCAGGTGTTAAGAAGGTTTATATTCCGGAGAAAAATGTCAGAGACCTTGAGGATGTCGCTGAAGAGGTTAAGGCAGAGCTGGAAATAATACCTGTAAAAACGATCAAAGAGGTTCTCGAAGCAACAGGTCTTAGATAGAAGGGGTATAAAGGGGAATGGCAGCAAGGATAGATTATGTTATTGGCGGCTCGGGAACCGGCAAGACCACTCATCTTCTGGAGAGATTTGTGGATGAAGCGGTAAAAAGTCCCGATAAAAGATTTTTAATGATAGTTCCGGAGCAGGCAGCCGGAAATACTGAGAGAGACATGGTGAAAACCATGTCTCTTCGTCATGGAAGAAATGGTTTCATGAACATAGATATCATAGGCATCAGCAGACTTGCCTATAAGATATTTAATGAACTGGAGAGCAGTGTCGGAGGAATGTTATCGGATGCCGGAAAAAGCATGCTGATACGTCTTGTGGCAGGGAGAACGGATCTTCGCGTATATAAGAACAGTATTGATAAGGATGGCTTTATAGCTGAGACAAAGTCTCTTCTCTCAGAGCTTTTCCAGTACAATATCACCCTTACGGATATTGAAAAGGTTATAGATGAACTGGAAAAGACCGGTGAGAATCCGGTGCTTTCAGGAAAGCTCAGGGATATGGCGTCTATCTATAAAGGCTTCGAAGAAAGGATGGCAGAGAAGGAGGACGGCGTCATAACGGCAGAGAGGCTGGTTGCATATCTCTTAAATCAGCTTCAGGATAAAAGCTGCAGGGCACTTGATGGTGCGGTTATAGCATTTGACAGCTTTACAGGCTTTACTCCTTCACAGTACAGCCTGATCCTTGAACTTATGAAGAGGGCGGAGAGGATCACCTTCTCCATCACGATGGATGCGTCGATCATAAAAAGCGGCAGAGAGGTTAAGGAATATGAGGTCTTTAATCTGAGCTATGTGACATATAAAAGGCTTGAAGAGCTGAAGGAAAAACTCTGTGCCGGACAGGAAAGCGGAATGCTTTTGCTTGAGGAAAACCGCCGCCACAGAGAAGACTCGATGTTAAAAGCTCTTGAGGCAGGGATGTTCAGATTTCCGGTCAGACCTTTTACGAAGGCCGGAGACAGTGATAAGACCACCGGTAACAGTGTAAGACTCTGGAAATGCAAGAATCCGGAGGAACAGCTTCAGTGTATAGCGGAGGAGATAAGAAGAAAGGTATCAGAGGAGGGCTACCGTTATAATGAGATAGCGGTTCTCGCACCGGACCTTTCCGAAATGACCGGAAGCTTTGAGAAGATATTTAAAATGTACGATATTCCGTTCTTTGCGGACTATACGGTAAAGCTTATGCAGAGTCCGTTTACAGAGGCTGTTATCTCTCTTCTTGAGGCGGAAGAGAAGAATTATGACTACGATTCCATGTTTTCACTTCTTAAGACAGGAGTGCTGAAATGCGTTTCTGATGATGACGTGATGACGCTTGAAAACTTTGTGCTGAAGAAGAACATCAGAGGCGTGAAGAGATGGAACCGGTGTTTTTCGTATACGCTAAACAATGAAATATATTATGAAAATGAAGAAAATATACGTAAAAGGCTTATGGAAGGACTTGGAGAGATCCACAGGGCATTTACTGAAGGAGGCAGGACCGTTTCGGATTATGCGGCAGCCATAAGACTTTTTATGCAGCAGAATTCATTTAAGGAGCAGACGGAGGCAGCGGCTGAAAAGCTTGAAGGCTCTGACATGAAGCTTTCAAGGACCTACAGATCCCTCTACAGCAGGATAGATGAATTCCTGGAGAAGATGGTGGCTGTGCTTGGAGAAGAAAAGCTCAGCATGCGCGAGTTTTCTGAGATCTTTAAGACCGGAATAAATGAGATAAGGCTTGGAACACTGCCGGCTTCTCTTGACAGTGTTGTTGTGGGAGATATCGAGAGAACCAGACTTTCGGATGTAAG
>ONVE01000246.1 GCA_900321215.1 uncultured Eubacterium sp.
ATTCTTTTTATTCTTCGTATTTCTGTTATTCTTACCCATATTTATCTATTAAAATTCTCTCATTCTGTATTTCAATTACAGCCTTATCAATTTCCCTACGTTATATTTCCCACAAAGCATCATATACAAACTAAATAGTCATTTTAACAATTCTGCAACAAAAGTCAAACATTTCTGCAACGATACATTTGTATTATTCAATCATAAAATAAACAATAAATTACGGAGGTAATCATCATGAATAACGAAAGAATCTATTTAGTAACAGGTGCAGCAGGATTTTTAGGCGGTACGATTGCAAGACAGCTTATAGACCGTGGAGACAGAGTCAGGGCTTTTGTTCTCCCGAATGACCCGGCGATAAGATTTGTGCCATCGGAAGCAGAGATAGTTGAAGGCGACCTCACGGATATGAAAAGTCTGGAACGCTTCTTTGATACTCCTGAGGGTCTTGACGTTTACGTACTTCATATCGCAAGTATCGTAACTGTTAATCCGGATTTCAATCAGAAGGTAATGGATGTAAATGTAGGAGGAACAAAAAATATCATTTCACTATGTTTGAAAAAGAAAGTGAAAAAACTCGTATATTGCAGCAGCACAGGTGCCATACCCGAACTCCCGAAGGGAAAAGCAATCACCGAAGTAAGTCACTTTGATGATATGTCGGTTCGTGGCTGCTACAGTCAGTCGAAGGCTCTGGCTTCACAGGCAGTTCTGGACGCTGTGAAATACCAGAATCTTAATGCATGCATAGTGCACCCAAGCGGTATCATGGGACCAGAAGATTATGCAGTCGGCGAGACAACAAGCACTCTTATCAAAATAATAAACGGCGAAATGCCGGCAGGTATCAACGGCTCTTTCAACCTCTGCGATGTACGTGATCTTGCCGCAGGTACGATCTCAGCTGCTGACCAGGGCAAAAGCGGTGAATGCTATATTCTGGCAAACGAAGAAGTGTCATTTAAAGATTTTGCAGCCATGGTATGCGAAGAAAGCGGTTGTCGGAAGATCGGAACCTTTCTTCCGCTCTGGGCCGCTGATATAATGGGAAAGATCATGGAAAAGAAAGCAAAAAAGAAGGGCGAAAAACCTATGATGACATCATTTTCCGTATATAATCTTGCAAGAAACAATCGTTTCAGTTCCGAAAAAGCAGAACGCGAACTTGGCTATTCTACCAGGACCTACCGCAAAACTATTCGCGATGAAATCCGCTGGCTGAAAGAAACCGGAAAGATTGCGGATACTCTTTAATCGGATATCTTCAGAAATATCATTAACATAACGATCACAAGCGTAGGTATCCGGATGTATCGAAGCCCGCACAGAATCAATCATCTCCCGGAACTGCTGTTCAGAGAAATGATCAATAGTATTTATTGGAATATCAGGTTGTCTGAAGATATTGTTATTTTTCATTGCTTTGCCCCTAAAATATCCAGTGTTTTCTGATCCTTTATGCCGTCAAAATATTTATCCAGCACCTTTTGAAATACGTCCTCTTCCGGTGCCGCTTCCAAAAACAGAGTCATAGATGATCTGAGTTTCATATCATCCGGATATCCCATAACCGCAGTTGCATCACTTGTCTCAAGAGTCAGTAATACTTCCGCAATCTTGCGAATATTAGTTCCAAGATACGGGTGTTCAAGGAAAGCCCTGGCTTCCTCTATACTGTTAATAGCATATTTCTGTGACATATACGTTCTTCCAAGCCCTGCTATCTGTGGTATTATAAACCACGACCAATGCGACTTCTTGCGTCCGGCCGCCAGTTCAGAATACGCCGTGTCAAATACTCGTTCGTGTTCAGTTATAAAACGCTGCAGGTTGTATTTATCGTTCATATGTTGTTCCTATTATTAATCGTTTCTATTTCTGTATTCATTACACTCCCATTAATCAAGCCTATCATCCAGAATTCTCTCTAAACCCTTATATTCCTTATTTACTTTCCGGGATAATCGACCATTTTAATTTCGAAAAAATTCCTCAAGCGAATCAGCAATTAGTTCTGATTCGTTATCTATAGGATCA
>ONVE01000090.1 GCA_900321215.1 uncultured Eubacterium sp.
CAACCCGGAGACAGTTTCAACAGACTATGATACCTCAGATAAGCTGTATTTCGAGCCTCTTACACTTGAGGATGTTCTCAGCATCTATAAGAAGGAGAAGCCGGTTGGTGTTATCGCACAGTTCGGTGGACAGACACCTCTTAACCTTGCTTCAGATCTTCAGAAGAATGGTGTTAAGATCCTTGGTACTTCTCCGGAAGTTATCGATCTTGCAGAGGACAGAGATCAGTTCAGAGCAATGATGGATAAGCTTGGCATCCCAATGACTGAGTCAGGAATGGCTACAACAGTTGAGGAAGCTAAGGCTATCGCAAATAAGATCGGTTATCCGGTAATGGTTCGTCCCTCATACGTTCTTGGCGGACGTGGAATGGAAGTTGTATGTGATGATGAAGCAATGACAGGATACATGAATGCTGCAGTTGGTGTAACACCTGACAGACCTATCCTTATCGACAGATTCCTTCATCATGCACTTGAGTGTGAGGCAGATGCAATCTCTGACGGAACACATGCATATGTTCCTGCAGTTATGGAGCACATCGAGCTCGCAGGTATCCATTCAGGAGACTCAGCTTGTATCCTTCCTTCAAAGCATATTCCTGCTGATAATCTTGAGACTATCAAGGAATATACAAGAAAGATCGCAGAAGAGATGCATGTAGTAGGTCTTATGAACATGCAGTATGCTATTGAGGACGGCAAGGTATTCGTACTTGAGGCTAACCCAAGAGCATCTCGTACAGTTCCGCTTGTTTCAAAGGTTTGCGGTATCAGAATGGTACCAATTGCTACAGATATTATCACTTCAGAGCTTACAGGCAGAAAGTCACCTGTACCTGAACTTAAGGATAGAGAGATTCCTTACTATGGCGTTAAGGAAGCTGTATTCCCATTCAACATGTTCCAGGAGGTTGACCCTCTTCTCGGACCTGAGATGCGTTCAACAGGAGAGGTTCTCGGACTTTCACGTTCACTTGGTGGAGCATTCTTCAAGGCTGAGGAAGGTGCAAAGGCTGATCTTCCGCTTGAAGGAACAGTACTTATCTCTGTAAATAAGCAGGATAAGGCAGAGGTTGTTGATATTGCAAAGAGCTTCGCAAATGACGGCTTCAAGCTTATCGCAACAGAAGGTACATGCAAGATCATAAATGAAGCAGGTATCGAGTGCGAGAGAGTTAAGAAGCTTCAGGAGGGCAGACCAAACATCCTCGACCTCATCACAAATGGTGATATACAGCTCATCGTAAACTCACCAATCGGCAAGGACAGCGCTACAGACGACAGCTACCTCCGTAAGGCAGCTATCAAGGCTAAGATACCTTATATCACAACTATCGCAGCTGCTTCTGCAGCAGCAGACGGTATCCGTCACCTTAAGAAGCATAAGTTCAGTGATGTTAAGTCTCTTCAGGATTGGCATAAGGAGATCGTTGAGAAGTAATCTCTCGGCAGATCGACGTTAAAAGAATATTCAGATAGCGGGGTGGCGTAAGACGCCCCGCTATTTTTCTGCTATTTCTGCAGAACATTTTTGACACTTATGTCAGTTTGGGGTATAATCAGTAGTGTGGGTCATTTCGGGGTAAAATCAATCCGGACTGCCTGCATTTAGAGGGGAAAATTGTGGAAGGCTTTTTATAAACCGGGGATAAGCTCCGGTTAAGGGCGTAAACTATATATTAATCGATTGGAGAGTGTATGAAAGGAATAATTCTAGCAGGAGGAGCAGGAACAAGACTGTATCCGCTCACACTTGTTACAAGTAAGCAGCTTTTACCGGTGTATGATAAGCCTATGATATATTATTCATTATCGACGCTTATGCTTGCCGGAATCCGTGATATCATGATAATCAGTACACCTGAGGAGCTTCCGAGATTTGAATCACTTCTTGGAAATGGAGAAAGATTCGGCATCAAGCTTTGCTACAAGGAACAGCCAAGCCCGGACGGACTGGCTCAGGCATTTATCCTGGGTAAGGAATTTATCGGCGATGATGCCTGCGCACTTGTTCTGGGAGACAACATTTTCTACGGAAACGGCTTTGGAAAGAAGCTTAAAGCGGCTATCAAAAATGCAGAGATAAACAGCCGTGCAACAGTTTTCGGATATTACGTTGCGGATCCTCAGAGGTTCGGTGTGGTTGACTTTGATGAGCATGGAAAGGTTACAAGTATTGAGGAGAAGCCGGAGGATCCTAAGAGCAATTATGCTGTTACAGGACTGTATTTCTACCCGGCAGGAGTTGCAGAGCGTGCAGAACAGGTAAAACCTTCGGAGAGAGGCGAGCTTGAGATCACAACTCTCAATGTTATGTATCTTGAGGATGATCTTCTTGATGTACAGCACCTCGACAGAGGCTTTGTATGGCTTGATACAGGTACTATTGACAGCCTTATAGAGGCTTCGAACTTTATACAGACAGTTGAGAAGCAGAACGGCGTCATTATATCGGCACCGGAGGAGATCGCATATAACAATAAATGGATAGATGCGGAAAAGCTTCTTGAAGCTGCAACGCAGTACGGAAAGAGTGCTTACGGAGAGCATTTAAAGCTTACTGCTAAAAACAGGATCAAAAAAGGCGATAGATAAATATCGCAAGTTTATTAATAAAACAGGGAGATAAAAAATGACGATTATTGTAACCGGAGGAGCCGGATTCATCGGAAGTAATTTTGTATTTCATATGTTAGACAAGTATCC
>ONVE01000146.1 GCA_900321215.1 uncultured Eubacterium sp.
ACTGCAGACGCATCGGCAGTCTGCTGTAGAGAAATACAGGCGGACTGCGGACACATCCGCAGTGAGCTATAGAGAAATATAGACTCACCAAGAGATGCATCAGCAGTCAGTAAAAAAATTTATAAATTTTCCCATAAATTTTTTGGAATGGTGCGTATATGTAGATAAGGAGGTGGCCGGGTGTCTGAAGAACAATTTGATAGTCTTATGAAGCAGCTGGCTGCCGGAGACAGACAGGCGCTTAAGGAAATATATCAGGCGTACATGAAGCTTATATATTCCGTTTGTCTCAGTGTACTGCATCAGAAGGAGGCTGCCGAGGATGTATCCTCGGAGTTTTTCATCAAGCTGATGAGATCGGCTTCGACATTTGACGGAAGGGGACACCATAAAACGTGGCTGGTGACGATTGCCAAGAGACTTTGTATAGATTATCTGAGGAAAAACTCAAATGAAACAGTTTCACTGGATGCTCCGATAGGCGGAGGAACAGGTTCGGGAAATGCACATTCATCAGATACTTCCCAGGGCGACGCGGGGAACAGTATTCTGGATAATCTGGCAGATAAAGAAAATGTTGAAGAGACTGCTGTAAAAAGACTTAGTCTTGAACAGGCAATGAAGCATCTCACGGATAAAGAGAAAGAGATAGTTAATATGAAGATCGCCGGTGGAATGAAATTCAAGGAGATAGCAGAAACGCTTGATATTCCACAGGGCACGGTATCATGGCACTATAATGAAGCTATTAAAAAGATGAGGCGGTATTTATTATGAAAGATGAGAAGGAGCTTTTAAAACTGAATAATGAAAACTCATATTCGGATGATGCTCTGACACCTCTCGAAATAGCAGAAGTAGAAGCTTTATACGAGAAAGCGCTGGAAGCGGATGTTCCTGATATCTGGGACAGGATAGTAGCAGGACTCGACTCGGAAGGAGCCGGAGACATCACTGATGAGAAATCAGAGCATGTTTCTGCCGGACAAAAGGAAGAAGAGAAGCCTGATGGCAAGAAGGTGGTAAGTCTTATCGACAGAAAGCGCAGAAGAAAGACGTATATTTCTGTTATGGCTGCTGCAGCGGCTGTTATTCTGATACTTATTCCGACATATCTCTACGGTCTGAATAAGCATCCAAAGACTAAAGATAATGCTTCATCACAGAATGTCGGCAATATGGACGTGGACGGTATGGATAAGCAGGGCGAGAATAAAGAGGTTTCAGGTGCCTGTATTCCGGAAAACGAATATGTGTCTGAAATGCCTGATTCTGAAAAATATGATTATGATGATACATCAATAAATTCTGTTTCTGCTGCCGGTACTGAGACGGACATGGTTGTTGCTACAGAAACTGTGGTGGATGATTATGGAATCAAAGTAAAACCGGGAGAGGTTCTGAAGGAGATAACTGCAGAGGGATATCTTTACATGAAAGACGATAAGCTCTTCTTTGAAACAGATAGTAAAGAAATCTTCGAGGTTGATGCTCCGATGAGCTTTGACAAAAAAGTTTTAGACATACTTAAAAATGGCAAAAAGGTTAAGATAAAAGTAGTGAATGGTTTAAGAGAAGAAGGATCGATCAGAATCATTAATTATGAATTGATTGATAAGGAGTGATGAACTATGAGAAAGGTTATGATCAGAAAACGCCTTATGGCAGGAATGCTCGCAGGAATGATGCTGCTTTCGGGCTGCGGTAAGAGTGAAAATGGTACGACCGAGGACAGACAGAAGAATACGATTACCGAAGCTGAAAACGAAAAAACAGACAGTGAGATTTCTGAAGAAAAAGGAGACTATCTTACTGTTTCAACCGGTAAGACTTCAGCACTTGGCAAGGACCTTACCGCAAAGGACGTAACGGATCCTACCGAGGATGCAAGAAATGAATTCATTAAGAATACCGCAAATCTGTCATTTGATATAATGAAGGCAAGAACTAAGGCAGATTCGGGCAAGAATGTTATGATCTCGCCGGATTCCATCATTTCCGCACTAGCAATGACATTAAACGGAGCGGATGGAAATACGCAGGCAGAAATGCTTAAGGTTCTCGGCGGAAAGCTTTCTGAAAAAGAATATAACGAAGCGCTTTCAAGCTACAACAGAATGCTTTCAGACAGTGATTCGGTAATATTCAGAAATGCAAACTCTATCTGGGTAAGGAACGGAGAAGACCTTAAGGTTAAGAAGGACTTTGTTCAGACGAATAAGGATTATTATAACGCAGATCTTTATGTTTCGGATTTTGATCAGGCTACAGTAACCGACATCAACGGCTGGGTTAATGAGAATACCAACGGCATGATCAATAAGGTTATTGATAATATTCAGCCTGACTCCATGATGTATCTTATAAATGCAGTCGCATTTGAAGCAGAGTGGGCTGAGCAGTATGAGGATTATCAGGTTAAGAAGGATGAAAAGTTCACAAATTCAGATGGTAAGAAAGAAGATGCAGCCTTCCTTTCAAGTAAGGAAAGCGGACTGATCGAATTAAATGGCGGTACCGGCTTTGCGAAGGCTTACAAGGGCTTTGATTATTACTTCGTAGCAATCCTTCCTCCTGAAGGAACCTCAGCAGAGGATTATATCGCATCTCTTAAGGGTGAGGATTTTGTGAATGCTTATAGGAACAGGGATTATGAGCCTGATATCTTCGCAGACCTTCCTGAGTTTTCATATGATTACAGCACAAGCCTTACAGATACTCTTAAGGATCTTGGAATGGCTGATGCATTTTCAGATAATGCAGACTTCAGCAGGATCACTGATCCGGGTATGATGAAGCTTAAGATCGATGATGTCATTCATAAGACACATATCGAGCTTGACCAGTACGGTACGAAGGCTGCGGCTGTTACAGCGATAGCCCTTGCCGGAAATGCAGCTCCTGTCGAGAAAAGGATAGTTGAGATAAAACTCAACAGACCTTTCGTATATGCTATAGTTGATGATGCAAGCGGACTTCCGGTATTCCTCGGAACCGTAAATTCACTTGCTGAATAAATATTAAAAAACGCTCCCGCAAATATGATGCTCAGTCATTTGTGGGAGCGTTTTTTCTGATGAATGTTTTTGATCCGAGCTGCCGCAAAAGCATGGATTGGAATTGCTTGTTCAGGTTATTGCTGTGCAGTATGTAATATTGCAATAATTTAATACAATATATTCCATAAAAGAGTTCGTATCCTTCGTATATATGATATAAGCGCTTGAAATTAAGAGTAATATTCATATATACGGAGGATTTATTATGAGAAAAGGGCATAAAGCAGGACATATAAGAAGACAGAGGCTGGCAGCACTTACACTTACGGCAGCGGTTATGATCGGAACGCTTGCAGGCTGCGGCAATAAGAAAGATAGCACAGGAAATACGACAGATCTTGTTACGATATTCACAGGCAGTACTACAGAAAATATCATAAACGGTCCGGTATCAACTGAGATCGAAGTAGTCGCTGAGTATGATATGGCCTATGATGATGTCGGAGGAGTAAAATATTATAAGGCAGACGTTTCGGACGATATGCTTCCGGGAACACCGGAAGATATAGATGCAAGAGAGTACGGTGAGATAGTTGAGAATAAATTTATCAAGGTTTCTGAACAGCCGGATTCAACATTTGCGGCTGATGCAGATACAGCCTCTTACACGAATATCAGAGGATATATAAATGAGTATTTAAAAAATGACGATCCGTATAATCGTGAGAAAGGTATCGCAGGATATATTCCAAATGATGCCGTAAGGATCGAAGAGATGATCAACTATTTCAGCTATGATTATGCAGAGCCTAAGGACGGCGAGCCTTTCTCTTATTATTCAGAGATAGTTGACTGTCCTTGGAACGAGGAGCATAAACTCCTGATGCTTGGTCTTAAGACGAAGGATATCGCAACAGAGAATCTTAAGGATAATAATTTTGTATTCCTTATCGATTCTTCAGGATCGATGGATATGCCGAATAAGCTTCCGCTTGTGAAGACTGCATTTACAAGGCTTATAGATGAGCTTGATGAAAATGATACCGTATCGATCGTAACCTATGCAGGTTCCTCTGAGGTTGTTATAGATGGCGCGAAGGGAGACGAAAAGCAGAGGCTTTTAGATGCTCTTGACGGAATATTTGCTTACGGTTCAACAGACGGTTCGGACGGCATCATCACAGCCTATGAGATCGCAGAATCACATTTCAAGAAGGATGGAAACAACCGTGTCATCCTTGCTACAGACGGCGATCTTAATGTTGGTATCACAGATAAGGACGAGCTTACAGCACTTATAGACCAGAAGAAGAGATCGGGCGTATATCTTTCTGTAATGGGCTTTGGTACAGATAATCTTAAGGACGATAAGCTTGAGGCGCTTGCTGATAACGGCAACGGTCACTATGCATTCATCGATGATGCATTTGAGGCAAAAAGAGCTCTTGTATCAGAAATGGGCGGCAATCTTGAAACAGTTGCAAAGGATGTGAAGCTGAATGTAAACTTCAATGAGGCAATGGTTGATTCTTACAGACTTATCGGTTATGAGAACCGCGTGATGAGCAGGGAAGATTTCGACGATGATACTAAGGACGGCGGAGAGATCGGCGCAGGCCACAGACTGACAGTACTTTACGAGCTTGATCTTACAGACAGCGCAGTTACCGGTACGGCAGCTACATCAAATGATCCGTCGCAGGATTTCCTCACACTTTCCGTAAGATATAAGGAGCCTGATGAGGATGCTTCAAAGCTTCTTACATACGAGGTTGGAGTAGAAGCACTGAATGATACACCTTCTGAAAATATCCGCTGGGCAGAGGCTGTTGCAGCCTTCGGAATGATACTCAGGGAGAGCGAATTTAAGGGTACAGCAGACTTTGAAATGGTTAAGGATCTTGCCTCAAATATAAAGGCTGCAGAGAATGATGAGATCAAGCAGGAATTTATAAAACTGGTCGAAGGAGTAATGTTCACAGAAGATAAATAATATTGAAAAAATGCATATAAAAGTTTATAATTATAGTGCGATATGATGCTTGTGGAGAAGTATTAGAGTGGGGAGCAAAGCATGAAGAAAAGATTTAGGTTAAAAAAAATATCGCATTATATGGTGAACTGAGAAGAATGGTATCGACAGGATGATCAGCGCCTTATTAGGTGCGGGCTCATGCCTGTTGATGCCATGTTTTATTTTATCGGGTAACACATTGGGGAGCTTTTCAAGGGGTGGTAAATATGGTAAATGATAGGAATTTTTCTTTTGGGTATTTCACGGATAAATTCTCCGGCGGTGCCTTTATCTTCTCTGGTGAGGAAGGGCACAAGCTGCTTTATGCCAATAAGTATCTGATGGATATCTTTGGGTGCGAAAGCGAGGAAGAATTTTACAACTATGTCGGAAACAGCTTTGATGG
>ONVE01000057.1 GCA_900321215.1 uncultured Eubacterium sp.
TCTGAGAAAAAGTTATCAACAACCACTGCTTCAAAGAAGCCGGGGCAGAAGGGCGGAAGTGGTAAGAAAAGCTCTTCTAAAAAGTGATTTAATACATAAAAACACTTCAAAATCATAAAAAAACATAAAGTGGAGGGAAAATCCATATCACATGGGTTTTCCCTCCACTTTTTATGCCAAAACTAGATATTGTTATGTATGTTTTATGGCAACACAAAATATAGCCATAGCCGCTGAAAAGCGGCTTTTTTGTTGTGAAAAACCACAAAAAATCGAGAAAAATTTTGTGAAAAATAGCATAAAAATATAGGGTTTTTATCGGAAAACGCACTTGAAAAAGGGAGGAATTTAATGTAATATTGTAGGCAAGTGGTGTGAAAGGGTGGATTAATCACACCAAGGGGAGCGAAGTGGTGGATAAGTTGTTTGAAATGTTGATAACTTGAAAACACCATTTGTTGATAAGATCAGAGCTCCGGGAAGAAAGATGAGAGGAGGAAGAGACTTTGTCCAGAAATATGATAGGCAATTTTAATCATAATATTGACGCTAAGGGCAGAGTTATCATTCCTGCTAAACTCAGAGATTCTCTCGGAAGACAGTTTGTTATGACGATAGGTTTTGAGGATTGTATCTATCTTTACAGCCTTGAGGAGTGGGACAAGCTTGCTGAAAAGCTGAGAGCACTCGGTAACAAGACTGATCTTGCAAGACAGATCAAGCGTCTCTTCCAGGCAAATGCCTGCGACAGCGAATTCGACAGCCAGGGACGTACACTTATTCCACAGAGCTTCAGAGAAGAACTTGATCTTGGTAAAGAGGTTGTTATCGTCGGAAATGGCGAGAAGGCCGAGATCTGGAGCAAGGAAACCTGGGAGAAGACATTTAACAAGCCGGAGTTTTCTAAGGAAAATCTCAAGAAGATGCTTGAAACGTCTGATCTTGAATTTAATTTTTAAGGACCATGCGCAGGCTGCGTAACTAAGTCCTCCGGAAATGGTGGTGAGAAGTGGTGGAATTCAGTCATGTGCCAGTTCTTCTAAATGAAGTAATAGAGAATCTGAATATTAAAGAAGACGGAATATATTTTGACGGTACCCTGGGAGGCGGAGGCCATTCAGGAGAGATACTCAAAAGACTTGGTCCTTCCGGAAGACTGATAGCTACTGATCAGGACAGAGAGGCGATAGAGTCTACGAGGGAAAGACTTAAGGAGTTTGGAGACAAGCTTACTATAGTAAAAGATAATTTCGTTAACATAGATGCAGTGCTGAAGAACCTTGGAGTGAAGGAAGTAGATGGAATACTTCTGGATCTGGGAGTTTCATCTTATCAGCTTGATAACAAGGACAGGGGTTTCTCCTACAGAGAAGATGCACCGCTTGATATGAGAATGGATAAGGACAGCGGTAAGACAGCTGAGGATATCGTAAATGATTATACGGCTGAGGAACTGACAAGGATCATCAGAGAATACGGCGAGGATCCATTTGCAGCGAAGATCGCAAGGACGATAGTTGCAGCAAGGGAGAAGGAAAGGATTAAGACCACATTTCAGCTGAATGAGATCATCAGATCGGCTCTTCCTGAGAAGGTTAAGAGAAAGGTCGGACATCCGGCAAAGCAGACGTATCAGGCGATAAGGATCGAACTCAATCACGAGCTTGAGGTTCTGGAACAGTCACTTGATAAAATGATAGATCTTCTGGCTCCGGGCGGAAGGCTTTGTATAATAACCTTCCATTCGCTTGAAGACAGAATAGTAAAGAATACATTTAGAAATGCAATGAATCCCTGCATATGTCCACCGGAATTTCCGGTATGTGTATGTGGAAGAAAGTCAAAAGGAAACATTATAACCAGGAAACCGATAGCACCGGGAGAGGAAGAGCTGAAGGTCAATCCGAGATCGAAGAGTTCAAAACTCAGGGTGTTTGAGAAACTGCACTGAGAAGCGTTTGGGAGGACGCTTTAGAGCAGTAAACGAGTAACTTAGGAACAGTATGGTATGGGTTTGCAGCATTTTGGATTTAAAATAAGAGGGAGTAGGGTTTAGAATGGAACAGAGAAGAGAAAATGTAAACAGTGCAAGAAGAAACGCAGCAGCATATTATATTGATGGAAGTACAGTAAGAAAGAGAGACATCTACTACAGCGCAGCACCTGCGTATATTCCTACAAGAAGGCCGAAGGCTTATCCTGACAGGACAAATGAGGCAGCTCCTCAGAGAAGACATGAGGCAGCTCCTGCAGTAAGACCTGAAAGAAGACCGGACACAGAGAGAAAACAGCAGAGAAGACATGCTGTTAAGGAACAGCCGGTAACATACAGAGTTTCAGCTATTAAGGCCGGAAAATCTCTTGCATTTGATTTTAAGTATACATTTTTCCTTGCAATTGCTATGATAGTTATGATAGCATCATGTGCGAACATGCTGAGAATGGAGAATCAGGTAGACAGCAAGAAGAGCAAGATCTCAGGCTTACAGAGCGAGATCAGAGATGCAAAGGCAGACAATGAGGCATTTGAGAACAGCCTTAACGATGCATATACTCTTGAAGAGATTTATAAGATCGCTGTAAATGAGCTTGGTATGGTTTATTCTCAGAAGGGACAGATTGTTTATTACGATGCTGCAAATGAGGACTATGTAAATCAGTACAGAGATGTTCCAAGTGCTGACTAAAGCTATTTGAATGGATCTGATGATATGAATTATAATAATGATGAAAGGGATGAAAGGAAATCCCGTCACAAAGTTAACAGACCGAGAAGAAAGGTGTTCCTCAGGAGAATGAGGATACACCTTCTTGTCGTTATGGGAATCATAACGATTGCGCTTATCGGAGTGGCTGTAAGGCTCATTCAGCTCAACGTCAAGAAGGGACGTGAGTATGCAGGGCGTGTGCTCAGCCAGAGAAATTATACAAGTACTGCGGTTCCTTACAAGAGAGGAGAGATCCTTGACAGAAACGGCAGTGTTCTTGCTATGAGCAGCAAGGTGTATAACCTTATCATTGAGCCGAAGAATATTCTGAGAGATGAGGAGAAGAAGGCTGCGACCGTTAAGGCGCTGGTTATGCATTTTGATGTTACCGAGGCAGAGCTTGAGAAGTACTTCGAGGATAAGAATTCGCTTTATGATGTTCTGAGAAAGGGACTTTCATACGAGCAGGTCAAGAAGTTCAATGAATACGCTAAAGAACAAGATGATGTTGTCGGCGTATGGTTCGAGGAGAGCTATGTCAGAAAGTATCCTAACGGCGTTCTCGGATGTCATATGCTGGGCTTCGTCGTAGGCGGAAATGTCGGACTCGGCGGTATCGAGGGTGAATACAATGAATACCTTAATGGTGAGGATGGACGTACCTACGTTTACCTTACCGATGACTATACAACACAGAAGATCACTGAGGCGGCAAAGGATGGAGATACTATAGTAACCACCATTGACGCTGAGGTTCAGAAGATAGTTCAGGAAAATGTAGATGAATATATGAATACTGTCGGTGCAGAGAATGTTTCGGTACTTGTTATGGATCCGAATACCTGCGAGATACTTGCACTCTGCAACGGACATCATTATGATCCAAATGATGCATATGATACAAAATATCTCAGGTATCAGTTCGCAACTGCATCTGATGCAGAATTCGAGCAGATCATGAAGAATATGTCTGATGATGACAAGGTAGACAGATTAAACCAGCTCTGGAGAAGCTTTGTTGTAAGCGACTGCTTTGAGCCGGGATCAACCTATAAGGTATTTACAGTTTCGGGAGCTCTTGAGGACGGAGTTCTGAACGGTTCGGAAACATTTTACTGTGATGGTTCACAGGTGGTTGCAGGAATTGATATCTCCTGCGTAAATCAGGACGGACACGGAATGCTTACTGTATCCGGAGCAATCGAAAACTCATGCAATGACTGTCTTATGCAGATTGCCGAGATGGAGGGACCGGATACATTTGATAAGTATCAGGAGCTTTTCGGCTTCGGACAGAGAACAAATGTAGATCTTCCGGGAGAGCAGAGTGAAGCTTCGCTTTCTTCTCTTATATTTCATAAGGATACACTTAATCCGGTTGAGCTTGCTACATCTTCCTTCGGACAGGGCGTTACAGTTACTATGATGCAGCTGGGAACAGCATTTTGTTCTGCTATAAACGGAGGCTACTATTACAAGCCGCACGTTGTAAGCAAGATCGTTGACAACAACGGAAATCTTGTTAAGAACTTTGATAAGATCCTTGTAAGAAGAACAATTTCCGAGGAAACCTCTGATACAATGAGAGGAATTCTCAAGAAGGTTGTTACTGACGGTTCAGGTTGGAGAGCTGCGATAGACGGCTATTCAATCGGCGGTAAGACCGGTACAGCTGAGAAGCTTCCTAGAGGAAATAATAAATACCTTCTGTCCTTCATTGGATTTGCACCTGTTGAAGATCCGAAGGTTGTGGTATACTGCGTTGTTGATGAACCGCATGTTGATCTGCAGTATCTTACAGGTGCCGGAGCAGAAGTATTCCATATGATCGCTGAGGACCTGTTCCCTTACATGAATATTTATAAATCCGACGATGTATATGCAGGTGATGGAGAATATGATCCTGCGGTTCCTATATATAATGGAGAAATTCCTGAAAATGATGTTGCAGGAGACGGAATAAACGATTATGATTCCATAGGTGCAACATCTCTTGATGATGATGGTTCAGGAGGCTATTATGATGCTTCACCATCGGATGCATCAGAATAATTAGGCAGGGAGGATAAATAAAATGCTATTGCCTGAAGAGTTATTACCCAGAGTAGATATTGCGAGTGATATCGCCTGGCCGGCGCTGGCTGCATTTGTGATATGCGTTATTTTATGCAAATTAATGATACCGGTGCTTCACAGGCTGAAGTTCGGACAGTTTATCAGAGAAGAAGGACCTGAATCCCACAAGGCTAAGGCCGGTACTCCTACAATGGGCGGTATAATGATATTTGCTTCATTTGTAGCTGTGGGAATATATCTTTCAACAAAGTACTCAGAGGTTATTCCTGTTCTTATCGTGGCAGGAGGCTTCGGACTCGTAGGCTTTGCTGATGATATCATCAAGATCGGCTTCAAGAGATCTGAAGGACTTACACCTTTACAGAAGATGGCAGGACAGTTTATAGTAACTGCGTGCCTTGCTGTATATTTACATTTTGACAGAGATGATGCTACAGTGATCAGGATTCCATTTGCAGATACAACAGTTGATCTCGGATGGTTCTATTATGTGCTTATCTTTGTAATGGTTATCGGAACTGTTAACGGATCGAATTTTACTGACGGACTTGACGGACTTGCAACCTCGGTAACATCGGTGATAGCAGTATTCTTTACAGTTGCCGGTGCGCTCTACGGTTTCGTAGGCATCTCGGCAATCTCAGCTGTAATGCTTGGAGCCCTTCTTGGATTCCTCGTATTCAACTGTCATCCGGCTAAGGTTTTCATGGGAGACACAGGTTCACTCATGCTTGGCGGATATACAGCAGCGGCTGCAATAGTACTGAGACAGCCATTTATTATAATTATTGTTGCATTTATCTATCTTATTGAGGTAGTTTCAGTTATAATACAGGTACTTGTCTTCAAGGCTACACACGGCCAGAGAAGATTTTTCAGAATGGCACCTATACATCATCATTTTGAACTCGGTGGTTGGGAAGAAACAAAGGTTGTTACAATGTTTACTCTGGTAACAACAGTATTGATGATGGTAGGCTTTATCGCACTCTAATGAGGAGAATGGAGGATAAGGATGAAAGGTAAAAAGGTTATAGTAGCAGGTGCGGGAAGAAGCGGACTCAGTTCTGCAGGACTTCTTCTTAGAAATGGAGCAAATGTAATCCTTTTTGATGAGAATGTAAATATTGATAAAGAGGCTCTTCTTAAGGGCTTTTCAGATAATGATAATATCAGTATCGTGACAAAGGAACTGTCAGAGGAGAATCTGAAGGATGCATTTATAATGGTAATAAGTCCGGGAATCCCTGTAGACAGTGAATTCGTACTGAAGGTAAAGGAGCGCGGCATCCCTGTATGGAGCGAGATCGAGCTTGCTTATTATTTCAATAAGGGACGTATAGCAGCAATTACCGGAACAAACGGTAAGACTACAACAACCACTCTTGTAGGAGAGATCTTTAAGAGCTATAGCGATAACAGCGTAGTTGTAGGAAATATCGGAATACCATTTGCAAAATTTGCAGATTCAACTGATGAGAAGACTCTGGTTGCAGCTGAGATAAGCAGCTTCCAGCTTGAGACAATACATAATTTCAGACCTGAGGTTTCAGCTATACTTAACCTCACACCTGATCATCTTAACAGACATCATACATTTGAGAACTACGCAAGAGCAAAATACGACATCACAAAGAATCAGACAGAGAAGGATGTCTGCGTACTGAATTATGATGACCCTGAAACAATGGCCAGAAAGGACTATGTAGAGAAGGCAAGAGTAGTACTCTTCAGCAGAACTACAGTGCTTCCTTCAGGCGTTTATGTTAAGGATGGCGCTATCTATGTAAAGGATACTCCGGACAGTGAAGAGGAATTCGTTATAAAGCTTAGTGATATACTTATCCTTGGCGACCATAATGTAGAAAATGTACTTGCAGCAGTTGCTGTTACTTACTATATGGGCATCCCTGTCGAGGTTATAGGCAAGGTTATCTCAGAGTTTAAGGGTGTTGAGCATAGAATCGAGTTCGTTCGTGATATTGGCGGAGTTTCGTATTATAACGATTCAAAGGGAACAAATCCTGATGCAGCCATCAAGGCTCTTAAGGCTATGAAGTCTACAACCCTCCTTATCGGCGGAGGATATGACAAGGGCTCAACCTATGATGAGTGGGTAAATGAGTTCAAGGCAAAGGTAAGATATCTTGTTCTTATCGGAGCAACAGCTGATGCTATCGCTAAATGTGCGAAGAATCATGGTTTCAATAATATAGTATTTATGGATACACTGAGGGATGCAGTTCTTTTCTGCAACGAGCATGCAATGCCTCAGGACAGTGTGCTCTTATCACCTGCCTGCGCTAGCTGGGATATGTTTAAGAGCTATGAAGAAAGAGGAGAACTCTTCAAGAAATATGTAAATGAGCTTGAGGAGCCTGGAAAGAATTAACCTTTGATAAGAGAAAACCGGCGGATACTGTCTGAAAGACTAAAATGCCGGAAAACTTTGGATAGTCCGACTTAAAGAAGACTGAGGGGGAAGAAAATTGGCAGCAAGAAGACGTAAGAGAAATTCATCATATTTTCTGGCCGGAACATATTTTGATTATCCGGCACTTTTCCTTACGCTCTTTTTAACTGTTTTCGGCCTTATAATGGTTTACAGCGCAAGCTCTTATGTCGGAAGAATGGCGGGAGACGCGGCATATTATTTTAAGCGTCAGGGCCTGGTCGCTCTTCTTGGAGTGATACTTATGGTCGTTGTATCGTACATAAGATATCAGAAGCTTAGATATTATGCTCTTTTAATCGCTGTTGCATCGTTCCTGCTGCTCATGCTCGTGCATTTTGCGGGTTCATCGGAGAACGGTTCTACAAGATGGCTCTCTATTGCAGGTTTTACCTTCCAGCCATCGGAGATAGTAAAGGTTGCCATAGTAATTTACATGGCGCACGTTCTTACTAACTTCAGCAGGGCACTTAACAATATCTTTGATACAGCGAAGATCTTTGCCGTGCCGATAGCGCTCATCATTCCGATCGCTATCGAAAACTTAAGTTCAGCCATCATTTGCGGAGTCATAATGGTTGGTATGTGGTTTATAGCTACACCGAAGCTTAGGTACATCATTATCATTGGTATAATCGGTGTTCTGGGTGTGCTGGTATTTATCATGAAGGCGGGCTACAGAGGAAACCGTATCGATGCATGGCTTCATCCGGAGACCTCGGATAACGGATATCAGACAATGCAGTCTTTATATGCCATCGGTTCAGGCGGACTCTTCGGAAGAGGGCTTGGACAGAGCATTCAGAAGATGGGCTTCATCCCTGAGGCACACAATGATATGATCTTCTCGGTAATCTGCGAGGAAATGGGTATCATCGGAGGCATCGGACTGATCGTTGTATTTATAATGCTCCTGTGGCGTTTCAGAATAATCGCCGAGGGTGCACCTGACCGTTTTGGAAGTCTGATCGTTTCAGGCATCATTATCCATATCGGCTTCCAGGTAGTCGTAAATATGTGCGTTGTAACAAATATAATGCCAAATACCGGTGTAACACTTCCGTTCATCAGCTACGGAGGAAGTTCACTGCTCTTTCTCCTTATTGAGGTCGGCATAGTGCTCTCGGTTTCAAGACAGATACGTCCTTACAGAGAGAAGCCGGTCAAGGCTCTGAAGGAGGCGTAAATGAAAAAACTGCTTATTGTTTTAGCAATCGTACTCCTTGTTCTCGGCGGAAGCTTTCTGTACATCAGTACATACAAGCTTAAGAAGGTAAATGTTACCGGCTGCGAGTATTCCTCCGAGGAGCAGGTCAGAAAGGCCGTACAGGATTACGCATATATGAATAACACTATTTTCCTTTACTGGAGGAATAAAATGAAGCCTATAACCGGCATTCCTTTCGTGGCTAAGCTGGATATAGAATTCGCAGCAAAGGGAGAGGTAAATGTTACCGTTTACGAGAAGAAGATAGCGGGCTGTATCGAATATATGGAGAGATTCATTTATTTCGACAAGGACGGTATAGTGCTCGAGGCTTCAGGTGACAGAAAGGCGGGAGTACCATTTATCGACGGACTGGTTTATGACAGCTGGGAGATGGGAAAGAAGCTGCCTGTAAAGGATAGCGACAAATTCGCTCACATCCTTACGGTCACACAGCTCAAGGAAAAATATAACCTTGATATCGATGGTATAACATTTACAGCTGAGAATGAAATTGTACTTCATGTTGGAAAGATAGATGTCGAAGCTGGGGACGGAAAATATCTTGCGGTTCAGATGATGAACCTTGGAAGCATCCTGAAGGAGCTTGAAGGAAAGTCCGGAGTACTTTATATGAAGGATTTCAGCTCTGATGATGGTGTGGCAAGCTTTAAGACAACCCAGATGCTTGAAAATGAGGCAAAGAAGGAGGCTGAAAAGAACAAGAAAAAGGATAAGGACAAAGAGAGTAAAGAGGGAAAAGAAGATACTGACGGATCAGAGGGAAGTGATTCAGAGGGCTCAGACGATTCGGGGGATTCGGATGACTCGGATTCGTATGATGATTCGGATGATTCATATGACGATTCAGACTCGTATGATGACTCTGACAGCTATGATGATTCGGATGATTCATATGACGATTCGGACTCGTATGATGACTCTGACAGTTATGATTCGGATGATTCATATGACGATTCAGACTCATATGATGATTCGGACAGTTATGACGAATAGAAAATATTAAAAATATCTTTATTGTTTATCATTAAAAAATAAATGTTTTTAGGTTGATTATTTATTAAAAAAAGATTATTATATAACGTAGTGTGTCTTTGGGGCGGTATGACTTTAAGGACAATAACCATATTTTATGATATATGCGTTATATGAATATAGAGGGTAGAAATTATTTTTAAGGAGGACAGAACCTTGCTCGAGATAAAATCTAATGACGAAAAAACACCTGCAAGAATACTTGTTATCGGAGTCGGCGGTGCCGGAAATAATGCCGTAAACAGAATGATCGATGAGAATGTTGAGGGAGTAGAGCTTATCGCTATCAATACAGATAAGCAGGCACTTTCACTCAGCAGAGCAACTACAAAGATACAGATCGGTGAGAAGCTCACTAAGGGACTTGGTGCAGGAGCTAAGCCTGAGGTTGGTGCTAGTGCCGTTGAAGAGAATAGAGAAGAGATAAATGACATCATTAAGGATTCCGACATGGTATTCGTTACCTGCGGTATGGGCGGCGGAACAGGAACAGGTGCAGCTCCTGTTGTTGCAGAGATCGCTCGTAATCTTGGAATTCTTACAGTTGGTGTTGTAACAAAGCCATTTTCATTTGAAGGAAAGCCACGTATGAACAATGCAATCAATGGTATTGCAAAGCTTCGTGAGAATGTAGATACACTTATCGTTATCCCAAATGATAAGCTCCTTCAGATCTGTGATAAGAGAACAAGCATTCCTGAAGCTCTTAAGAAGGCTGATGAAGTTCTTCAGCAGGGTGTTCAGGGCGTTACTGATCTTATCAACAAGCCAGGTCTTATCAACCTCGACTTTGCTGATATCCAGACAGTAATGAGAGACAAGGGTATCGCTCATATCGGTATCGGTAAGGGAAGCGGCGATAACAAGGCAGTTGATGCTGTTAAGACAGCTATGGAGTCTCCACTTCTTGAGACAACAGTTAACGGCGCATCAGATATCATTGTAAATATTTCAGGTAATGTTGGTCTTGTAGAAGCTTACGATGCTATCACATACCTTACAGAGGTTGCCGGCGACGGAGCAAATATCATCTTTGGTACAGTTGATAATGATATCGTAGGTGATGATGTAAGCATCACAATCATTGCTACAGGTCTTGAGAGCAGTGATAAGGGTGGAGTTAAGATCACATCATCAGTTAACAGACCTTCATCTGTTATCTCAAATGACAGAAAGACTATCAGCCAGCCTGTTTTCGGAAATAAGCCAAAGGCAGGAGCACAGCCTGTTCCACTTAATATTCAGCACAGTGTACAGCAGCCTGTTCAGACACAGCCTGTAATGTCACAGCCATCATCAATTCAGGCTCAGCCGGTTAAGCCTGCTACAAATGTAGCTGCTCAGAACATTCAGAGCACAGCAAATGCTGCAGCTCCTGAGAAGAAGCCTACACCGATGAGAAACAATGGTCAGTCTATCAAGATTCCTGATTTCCTTAAGAGAGGCTAATTGACTGATATAAGTTTTGCTTGGCAAATATTAAATCTTCAGGCGAGAGTCATACGACTCTCGCCTTTTTTTGACCGGCAGATCCGGGAACTATATAAATTAATATTCAGGGTTTTATTTTAAACTTCAAAATGCTATAATGGTTTCCGTATTTTGTAAATTTGCGAAAATCCGAAAAGGAACAGAAAGTAATGTTAAATGATATAAAGGTCAGTGTTATCATTCCATATTACAACAATGTGGATACAATCAGAAAAGCGATAAGATCTGTCGGCTCAAGGGATTATGGATATGAGATAATCCTTGTTGATGCATCGATGTCATTTGACAGAGATCATTTCGGAATTTCTAAAAATGAGAATTTCAGCGTGGTAAGCTCCGGTAAGAAGATGGATGTTGCAAGTGCCAGAAACCTCGGCGTAGAAAAGGCGAGAGGTGAGTATGTGGCGTTTCTTGACGCGGACGACTGGTGGGAGTACGGAAAGCTGGACAAGCAGATCCTTACCATGGAAAAGGCTAAGCAAGAGAACAGTGATATAAAGCTCTGCTTTACCGCAAGAAGACTCTGCAGTGAGGACGGAAGAAGAAGCAGAAAGGTTATAGAAGCACCACGTAAGGTGAACTATAAGAAGCTTCTCAGAAGTAATTTCATAAGCTGTTCGTCAGTGCTGATACCAAGAGAACTCATGCTGAAATATCCTATGAAGGGCGGAAATCTTCACGAGGATTATCTGTGCTGGCTGGAAATACTAAAGGATGGAGGAACAGCCTGCGGTATAAATGAACCGCTTCTAAATTACCGTTCCTACAGAGCCAGCAGATCCGGTAAGAAGATCAATTCGGCACTTATGACATACAGAGTGTACGTGAAGGCAGGACTGCCTGCATTGTCACGTTTGTGGCATATGGTAACTTATACATATTATGGGTTCAGGAAGTATCTATAACATTCAGCGTCCTTTGCAGGATTAATGTTATGGTGATTCGTAAACTTGAAGAATATATAAAAATATAACGGCATTATCTTCTTGATAATGCATGGAGGATACATGAACAAGAAAAGGTCTGAGGATGGAAAGGCGGAGAAACTGATCGAGGAGCTTATCCGCGACGTCAGTGAAGCACAGAACGTACCGCTTTCCCAGGGCAAGGTCATTATAAATAAAGACGAATTTATTGAAAAACTTGAAAATATCGAGCAGATGCTCAGAACAGAGCTTGGCGTATATCGTGAGATCAGCGATAAGCGCGCAAGGATAATCACAGATGCTGAGAATGAAGCTGAGAATATTATCTATGAGGCGGAAAGAAGCGCCAGCAGGATCAGGGTTTCAAAAAGAAGAAAGGATGAGGTCCTTCCTTTTAAGGTTTCCGATCTTACAAGAGAGGATAAGGAGACACTCAGAACCGCAAATGATATCTATGCGGCGTCCCTCATTTATACAGATGAGATGCTTACCGAGGTTGACCACCTTATAAATAATGCATACGAGGTTATCCAGCTTGAATACGAGAAGGTCATCCATACTTTAAAGCAGAAGATAGAAAACATTTCTTCAAATAAAAATGAACTGATGAGCAATCTCGGCGAGCTGAGTAAAAATGACAGATACAGCCAGATTCTTGAGCTGTCGCAGCTTCTCTCAAATGAGATCTACGTTGAGAAGGCTAAGCAGAAGGCTCGTGAGGAGGAGGCTCTTAACCAGCTGAAGATCAGCTTTGACGAGGATACAGCCTTCAAAGAAGAGAAGGATGAAAAGCCGGTCATTAATCCTGACAGGACTCAGGTTAAGATCAATGTCAAGAGAGCCGAGGCAGACGACATCAAGAAGATAAAGGCAAAGAAGGTAAATAAAAATGCTTAAGCCATACAAAAGAAAGATAAATTATTATGAAACAGATCAGATGAAGGTTGTTCATCATTCCAATTATGCTAGATTTATGGAAGAGGCAAGACTGGATCTGATGGAGCAGGTCGGACTGCATTACGATACTATGGAGGAGAAGGGTATCATAATCCCTGTCCTCGATATCAGCTGCAGGTTCAGATATGCTGTTCATTACGGAGACGAGATCGTAGTGATCCCTAAGATCACAAAGATCACACCGGTTAGATTTTCATTGACGTATGAGATCAGAGATGCAAAGACCAACGAGATAAGGTGTGAGGGGACATCAAGTCATGCATTTGTAAATTCTGAATTCAGACCTATGAATATAAAGAAAGCATTTCCTGAGGAGTATAAAAAGCTTGAGGAAATGCTGGTGAAAGAAGACGGCGGACAGTAAGCAAAAGGGGTTTTATGTCTGCACAAAAAGTGAAAGGTGAAAGATATGATTGAGAAGAACGGAAAGAAGATTGAATTCTCATGCGAGGTTTTTCCTCCAAAAAGAAATGAGGATATGTATGAGATTTATAAAACACTGGACGAGATCAAACTCCTCGGACCGGATTTTATAAGTGTAACCTACGGCGCAGGCGGCAGCAACAGCAAAAGAACCGCCCAGATCGCAACATATATTGAAAATATCTGCGAGATCCGCGCACTGGCTCATGTAACAGCTGTAGGCGTAAATCCTGAGAAGCTTCAGGATATGCTTCAGGAGCTTAAGAAGAAAAATGTTACAAGAATCCTTGCTCTTCGCGGTGATAAGCCAAGAGATATGACAGAAGAGGATTTTGAGGCAAGACATTATAAGAATGCATCAGACATCATTAAGATCATCAAAAATGAAGGCGGATTTAAGATCGCAGCTGCATGTTATCCGGAGAAGCATCCGGAAGCAGAAAGCGTAGAAAAAGATATTGAGTTCCTTAAGTACAAGGTGGAATCCGGAGCGAATGAGCTTATCACACAGATGTTTTTCGATAATTCAAAGTTCTATGACTTTATGGATAAGCTTCAGGCTGCAGGCATAAATGTTCCTGTTCACGCAGGTATCATGCCTATCACTGCTGCAAAGCAGCTCGGAACCAGTGTATCGCTTTCAGGCTCATCTATCCCGACAACACTCAGCAACCTTATCGCAAAATATACAGATGATCCTGTATCAATGCGTAAGGCAGGCATCGAGTATGCGATCAAGCAGACAGAAGATCTTGTAGCAAATGGAGTTGATGGAGTACACATCTACTGCATGAACAAGAGCGATGTAACCAGACAGATCTATGAAGCAGTATTATATGATCTGGCATAAAGCAGGAATAAATAAGTAAATAGACGTCCGGCTGAAATACTATTGCAGCCGGACGTCTTTAATTTCTTTAACTAATCAAATTCTAATTCAACATATTAAAATAATTCTTCATATAGTATTCAGTATACTACCTGCACACATTCTTTCTCTTATATCTTTTGTTAACATATAGCTCCTCGTCAGCCTTCATCATCACCTCTTCAAGCTTTACTGTCGTATTGCAGATAAACTCCGTAAATCCATAGCTGAATTCGATAAAATACGGCTTGTTAACCGTTTCATTTACCTTCGCAGAATTACTGTCCAAAAGCTTCTTTATATTCTCTGCGGAATCCTCGTCAACATCAAGAGAGAAGCTGATGAATTCATCTCCTCCGATCCTTGCAATGAGGGAATCCTCCGGAAAGCTCTTCTTCAGCGTATCGGCGATGCTCCTTAAAGCAAAGTCGCCCTCTTTATGTCCGAAGATATCATTTACCTGCTTCAGATTGTTCATATCGATAAAAGCTATAAGGCATCTGACACCTGAATTATATGGATTGACGAGCATGCTTTCAGCCATTTCGAAGAAACCACGCCTGTTAAGAAGCCTGGTCAGCTCATCGGAAACGTAGAGAGTATTCAGCATGTCATTTTTAATGTTGATCTCGTTCATCGTTGATGCAAGCCGGTTCTGGATACTGTACTGCTGATCGATCAGCGAGATGAATTTGAGCGCAGTTCCAAGCTGCAGACAGCTTGAATAAATATAAGGAAATGTATTCAGATCGGCCTCGCAGATGAAAAGTCCGTGCTGCTCATCATTTGTATATATCGGTGTTATGACAAGAGTCGAGCGCGTGCCGTCATTTGTATATTCATTCATGAAAAGCTTGTCGGTTGTGACAAGGTTGCTGTTGTCAAAGGTCGTGATCTTTCCGTATTTTGAGAAGGCTTCGAAAACCAGCTGCTTTGGAGTTTCCCAGCTGCCGTCCGGAAGCATCTTCACAGGATCGTCATTATAGAGATAAATGTATGAGCTCTTGAAGCCGCTCTGGTTCAGCTTATCAAGTATCAGTCTGAAGCACTGTGTTTTGTTGCCCTTTGTTATCAAGGTATCCTTAGTGATATTTTCGGAATTCCAGATATTGGTTTTATATTCGTTTAGTATCTCGATATTGCTTCTTCCAAGGTTGTTGGAAAGCTGGATAACTGCAGTCGTGAAAAGCTCGGAAAGCCGGCTTTTGATGCTGCTGTCAAGCGCCAGATGCTTAAGACATTCGTTAAGCTTTGAGATAGCATTTGTAAGTCTGATATGTGAAAAATAATGATGCACGATAGGATCCATATAAACCTTGTTCAGGGCCGAGATCACATCATCGGTGGAATATTTATCGACATCGCCTTTAGCAATCTCCGCAAACATCAGGAAGAACGGATTAAGGCATCTGTAGAGCTTCTCGGAATAAAATGAATCAACATGCTCCTTCATGAAGAAGGACTTGAACATTTCAAGTATTGTTGTACTGTCAAGGTCGCTGAGGCTGCGGTTGACATCCTTAAGAAAATCCTTCTCCGATACTGCATCAGCCGGGCAGGACTGGCGCGGAACATAGTGCGAATGAAGAACATTTTTCGTAGTCGTACCGGTCTGCAGAAGATGAAGGGCTTCGTAGATCGAATTATATCCGAGATCCATGGAATTGGTGTCCACAGTAGTAAGCGGAGGGAATAGAGTAAGTGAATCAATCGAATTATCAAAGCCTGTGACAAGGATATCCTTGCCGACCACAAGGCCTCTCTTGGTTATGGCTTTGTAGCCGCCCTTGGCCATCTGATCATTTGCAAAAACTATAGCTTCGATATCTGGATTATCGTTAAGAAGCTTATCGACTATCTCTTCGGAATACTCTGAGAAATTGCCGTAAGCAACCAGATCCTCGCGGTATTCGATAGAATTCTCTGCAAGAACTTCCTTATAAACGTTAAATCTTTCCCTCGCGTCATCATTTTTAAGACGACCGCTGACGAAACCAATCTTTTTTTTGTTGTGTCCTTTAATGATATGTTCAACTATCTCACGCATGCCTGTACGGCTTTCTGTATAAAGGCATGGATAGCCGGGAACCTCGATCTCAAGAGTGAGTATCGGGATGTCAAAGCTGTCGAGGAACTCCTTGTTGTCCTCCACAGTAAGAAAGCTTCCGATAGAACCTATGGAAACTATGAGCGCATCAAGTGTATGACTGTTTGCGTAATAGAAGATTGAATTATACTGATAATCATATTTGGCATTTACCGGGTCATTATAAGAAGCATTAAGGAACATTCCCGGAAAAATGACCAGATTGACATCTGCCTCGCGGGCTGCGTAGATGACGCCCTTGCATACTTCAAAGGCGTAGCTGTTATCAAGGTGACAAGTGAAAAAACCGATCGTGGGTCTGTCTTTTTTCAATTTTATACCTCCCTGAAGGAATTATCTACTCCGTTGAAACTGAAGATTCGGTAAACCGCATCTACATCAGATTTTAGCATGATAAAAATGAATAAACAAGCGCCATAAATACATTATTTTTATCTTATTTCTATCTTCAGAAAAAGTTTACAAATGGTTTACAAAATAAACTATTTACTCTATAATGATTTCGAATTAAAGTAGAGTAAGAATATTCTGGGAACTAAGAGGAAAATATATTAAAGTTAACTTCAGGAGGAAAAAAGATGGATTACAAGAAGGCCGGCGTAGATATCGAAGCAGGATACAAGTCAGTTGAATTAATGAAGGATGCTGTTAAAAGTACGGTTCGTCCGGAGGTACTGGGCGGAATCGGAGGCTTTGCTGGAGCATTCAGCCTTGCTAAGATCAAGGAAATGGAGGACCCTGTACTGCTTTCAGGTACAGACGGATGCGGTACCAAGGTAAAGCTGGCATTTCTTATGGATAAGCATGATACTATTGGTATTGATGCTGTAGCAATGTGCGTAAATGATATCGCATGTTCAGGTGGAGAACCGCTTTTCTTCCTTGACTATATTGCATGCGGAAAGAATTATCCTGAGAAGATCGCAACTATAGTTGGCGGTGTTGCAGAGGGCTGCAGACAGTCAGAGGCAGCACTTGTTGGCGGTGAGACTGCAGAGCATCCGGGACTTATGCCAGAGGATGAGTATGACCTTGCCGGATTCGCAGTTGGTGTTGTAGATCGTAAGGATATGATCACAGGTGAGACGATCAAGCCGGGAGATACTCTTATCGGTATCGCTTCAACAGGCGTTCACAGCAACGGCTTCTCACTTGTAAGAAAGGTATTCGAGATGACTAAGGAGTCACTTGATACATATTATGATGAACTTGGAAAGACACTCGGAGAAGCACTTATCGCTCCGACAAGAATATATGTAAAGGCTCTTAAGGCAGTTAAGGCAGCAGGAGTTACAGTTAAGGGCTGCAGCCATATCACAGGCGGCGGTTTCTATGAGAATATTCCTCGTATGCTTCCTGAGGGAGTTAAGGCGGTGGTTAAGAAGGATTCTTACACAGTTCCTCCAATCTTTAAGCTTCTTGCCAAGACAGGAGATATTGATGAGCATATGATGTACAATACATTTAATATGGGTATCGGTATGGTACTTGCAGTTGATCCTGCAGATGCTGAGAAGACTATCGAAGCATTAAAGTCTACAGGTGATACAGCTTATATCGTTGGTACAGTTGAAGCAGGCGATAAAGGAGTAGAATTATGCTGAGAATCGTTGTAATGGTTTCCGGCGGAGGAACCAATCTGCAGGCCATAATCGATGCCATAGCAGAAGGCAAGGTAAGAAATACCGAGATAGCCGGAGTCATCAGCAATAATAAGGGCGTATTTTCTTTGGAGAGAGCAGAGAAGGCCGGCATTCCAAATGCGGTCGTATCTCCTAAGGATTTCGCAGACAGAGCTGAATTTAATAAGGCACTTCTTGATAAGGTTGACAGCTACAAGCCGGATCTTATCGTTTTAGCAGGCTTCCTTGTAGTTATCCCACCTGCAATGATCGATAAGTATGAGAATAAGATCATTAATATCCATCCGTCTCTCATACCGTCATTCTGCGGTACAGGATATTATGGACTTAAGGTTCATGAGGCGGCTCTGGCAAGAGGAGTAAA
>ONVE01000152.1 GCA_900321215.1 uncultured Eubacterium sp.
CGCCTGTATTTCTCTACAGCAGACTGCCGATGCGTCTGCAGTGAGTTTATATTTCTCTATAACTCACCACGGATGCATCAGCAGTAATGTTTAAGAATTATCTGTCGCAAAGCGAGATGTATTCTGCCTGCTCTGCAACCGACATATAAGCAGGTCTGATGATCTTGTTCGTGCAGATCAGTTCTTCTATTCTGTGTGCACTCCATCCCGCAACCCTCGCGATAGCAAAAAGCGGCGTGAAAAGCTCATCCGGAATTCCCAGCATGTTATATACAAATCCGCTGTAAAAGTCGATATTTGCACATACCGGCTTATACATCTTGCGCTCCTCCTGCATAAGAACAGGAGCCAGCTTTTCTACATTTTCATAAAGCTTAAACTCATCCATTCTGTCCTTCTCTTCAGCAAGCATAATAGTATACTTCTTCATAAGCTCAGCTCTCGGATCAGACTTCGTATATACCGCATGTCCTATACCATATATAAGTCCGGACTTATCGAACGCTTCCTTTCTCAGTATCTTAAGAAGGTACTCTGAGATCTCGTCCTCATTTTCCCAGTCCTTAACATTCTTCTTGATCTCATCAAACATATTCTTGACCTTGATATTTGCGCCGCCGTGTTTTGGTCCCTTAAGCGAGCAGAGAGACGCTGCAACAGACGAATATGTATCTGTTCCGGACGATGTTACAACATGAGTTGTAAATGTAGAATTATTTCCGCCGCCATGCTCAGCATGAAGCACAAGCGCGATATCAAGGATCTTTGCCTCAAGCGGTGTAAATGATTTGTTCTGTCTGAGTATTCTGAGAAGGTTCTCAGCAGTTGAAAATTCAGGCTTAGGATTATGGATATAGAGTCCCCTGCCTATCATGTAATGTCTGTATGTAAGATATGAATATGCTCCTATCATAGGAAGCGTAGCTATAAGCCACAGGCTCTGTCTAAGTACGTTCGGAATTGAAAGATCATCTGAGTTTTTGTCATACGAATTAAGAGTAAGGATGCTTCTTGCCATCGCATTCATGATATCCTTATTCGGAGACTTAAGGATCACATCCGGAATAAACTCATCCGGGAGAGCCCTGTTATATGATAAAAGACGTGTAAACTCATCAAGCTCATCTTCATTTGGAAGCTTGCCGAATATAAGAAGATAAACAGTTTCCTCATAACCGAATCTTCCCTCTGCCGAAAAGCCTTCTACAAGCTTATTGATATCTATTCCTCTGTAATAAAGCTCTCCATCGATCGGAGTAAGCTTTCCATCGATCTCCTTCGAACCATGAATCGTGGATATCTCAGTAAGGCCTGTAAGAACTCCCTTACCATTTGCCTCTCTGAGTCCCTTCTTAACCTGGTAAACGTCATAGAGCTGCGGATCGATCTTGTTATTCTCCAGACACAGCCTTGACAATCTGTGTATTTCCCTTGCTGCTTCTCCTGAACTTAAATATGACATATTTTGCACCTCTTATCTTCTAATAGCCTTTATCACTAAACCAACATTTCTATATTCTAAAAATTTTAATATCCCTATAATAGTATACCTAATAACCGAAAAAAGTTTTCATCTACCTCTCATCAAGTACCTGGAAGATATAAAACTTCAGATAATATGATTCATCTGCTGCCCAGAGTATCGGATGATCCGGTGCCTGCGTTCTGAACTCGATCTGACGCAGTCTCTTGTGTGCGCTTCTGGCCGAATCCGCTATAACCTTGGTAAAGGTCTCATAATCCATAAAATGTGAGCATGAGCATGTAGCAAGATATCCGCCGTTCTTGACAAGCTTCATACCGCAGACGTTTATCTCCCTGTAGCCCTTAGCGGCTTTCTTGATGGTATCTCTTGATTTCGTAAATGCAGGAGGATCAAGGATGACAACATCATACTTATCACCTGCTTCCACCATTTTCGGAAGTCTTTCAAGAACATCATCAACCTCAAAATGTACGGTATCCGAGAGACCGTTCAGCTCTGCATTTTTCCTTGCCTGACTGATTGCAAGCTCCGATGCGTCAAGTCCAAGCACCTCGCTCGCTCCGGCAATTCCTGCATTAAGCGCAAATGAACCCGTATGCGTAAAGCAGTCCAGAACTTTCCTTCCCGGACAAAGTCTCTGCATGGCAAGACGGTTATACTTCTGATCAAGGAAGAAACCGGTTTTCTGTCCATCCATAACATCAACCATGTATTTTACGCCGTTTTCAACTATCTGGACATTTGTATCAAATTCAGGTCCGATAAAGCCCTTATACCTTTGAAGGCCTTCCTTCTGTCTTACCTTTGCATCGCTTCTCTCATATATGCCCCTGATCTCTACGCCGTCTTCATGAAGCGCAGCCTTAAGCTTCTCAAGGATGAGAGGCTTCAGTCTGTCGATACCGAGCGCAAGTGATTCTACAACAAGGACATCCTCGTATTTATCCACAACTATTCCCGGAAGAAAATCCGCCTCTCCAAAGATCACTCTGCATGAACTTATGTCAACCGTATCCTTACGATACTGCCATGCAGCTCTTACTCTTCTTTCTATAAAAGCTTCATCCACCTGCTGCTCCGGATCCCTTGTCATCATTCTTACAGTGATCCTGGAAGCAGTATTGATAAAGCCTCTGCCCATAGGATAACCGTCGAAATCCTCAACAGCCACGATATCGCCTTCTTCGAATTCGCCCTTTATCTTATCGATCTCATTATCAAATATCCACGCTCCGCCCGCCTTAATGGTGCGGCCTTCGCCCTTTTTTAACTTCACAACAGCTTCTTTTTTCATTTCTCATCCACCAATCTGTTCAGATATTCGTTGATCTCACGTCTAAGGCTTTCAACCTCATGCTTGTCCTGCCTTTCTAAGGCAGCGTCAAAACGCCTCATCTGGAACTCAATCCTATTTCTTCTGTCTCCTGTTGCTTCCTCATACATTCGTTCTCCTCTGGCAAGAAGAAGCATATTCGGCTCCTCCTCCCTCGGAGGTATCTTCAGATCAGCAAGAAGTGCCATTCTCTCCTCCGCTTCACTGTCAGAGATGCCTGAGGTTTCATTCTTAATGATGATCTTTCTGGTCTCACCCGTAGATATGACCTTGACCATGACCTCGAGCAGCGAATTAACATCATAAGTAAAGGTAATATCAGCAGCCTCGCTTCCCTCAGGGCCTGCAGGAACCGGTATTTCCAGCTCGCCGAGCTTTAGATTATTTACCGTAAATGAACTTTCTCCCTGATAGATCTTAACTCTTATCAGCTTCTGGTCATCACTTGCTGTATATACCCTGTGAGTCCTGCTCACCGGGATCACGGTATTTCTGTTTATCATTGGAAGGAAATGGCCGTTTTCCTTCACATTTTTATCTTTTGAGATACAAATCTCTGTACCAAGGGTAAATGGACAAACATCCGTAAGTATCATCTCACGGACAGCCTTGTCTCTCTCCTTCATGGCCGCCTGCATGGCCGCGCCTGCAGCAACAACCTCATCCGGATCCATGCTGACATCCGGCAGCCTTCCGAATATCTTGCCTGCAAAACGTCTTATCATCGGAAGCCTTGTTGCTCCTCCGACAAAGATTATATTATCTATATCCTTCAGCTTAAGCTTCGCATCTGAAAGACTTTTCTCTATAGGTCTCCTTATCTTGCCAAGGAGATTCTGACATTCATTTTCATACTCTTCTTCAGTTATACGGAACGTTTCGTCTCCGAAGGAAATCTCACCCTCGCCACTCCCGGAAATCTGAAGCTTGCACTTTTCAGCCTTCTTCATAAGTATCCTCTTATCCTTATCAGATAAAAGCTTTTCATCTGTTCCGGTCTTCTGAAGGAAAAGGTTATATAAAATATCCGTAAAATCCTGGCCGCCGAGATTATTATCTCCGGCTACCGCTCTTACTTCCATTATGTTCTTGTATAATTCAAGGATGGAAACATCAAAGGTACCTCCTCCAAGATCAAATACGAGAAATCTTGTGTCAGCATCCTTCTTATCCAGCCCGTAGGCTATGGCTGCCGCCGACGGCTCACTTATGATCCTTTCGACCACAAAGCCAGCAAGCTCTCCTGCTTCCTTGGTAGCCTTACGCTGCTTATCGTTAAAATACGCCGGAACGCTTATCACAGCCTCTTTGATCTCTTCACCCAGGAAGGTTTCCGCATCCTCCTTAAGCGATCTAAGGATAAATGAAGAAAGCTCTGCTGCACTGTAGCTTCTTTCTCCCAGTGTAAAGGTCTTATCCGTACCCATGCTCCTCTTAAAAAGAAATGCAGACTCCTCCGGACAGCTTATCATTCTCTCTCTGGCGGTCTCACCCACATAGAGAGTACCGCTCCTGTCAATACTGACAACTGAAGGCGTAAGGTTTTTGCCGAGCCTGTTCGGGATTATCACCGGACCGTCTTCCTTAAAAACCGATATTAAACTGTTGGTTGTACCCAGATCTATGCCTGCTATCATTTTCCTCTCCTGATCGCTACTGCATCTCTTTTCTGATGCAGCCTTCTATCCATGCGTCGTAACCCATGTATCTTCTTGCAAGTCTCAGTGTTTCAGGAAGCTTATCCCTCTGTTTTGAGACTATATATAATTTGCAGAGCTCCTTATACGCCTCGCCGCAGCAGGACATATTGCATCCGCCGCATCTTGTCATATGAAGCGCCTCTCTGAGAAGTCTCTCTGCCTTATCGTAATCCTTATCTATTCTGAAAAGCCTTGCTGTATCTATCTTTACCTCAGGCTTATCCTTGCCCTCCGAAAGCTTCAGATACTGGTCACTGTAGCGCCTTACTCTCGTCTTGCCGCCAAACTGACCGGCTGCTGCCTCCGCAAGCTCGCTGAAGGCACAGAAATCCCTGCTTTCCGAAGAAATGATAAAGTATTTCTCAGCCTTTGCAAACTCTTTTGCATCGAGATATGCCTGCCCCAGGTGAAATGCAAGAGGTGCGGTATCAATCCCTTCACTTCCTGCTTTCTTATAAAGCTTCTCGGCCGCTTCTATCTCGCCCGCCTTACATTTAATATCGCAAAGCTCCTCATAAACCTTGCCGTCAACCTTGTGACTGCTGTAAAGAAGGCTTCCGACAGCAGTTTCAGCCTCCTTGAAGCGTCCAAGGAACTTAAGCAGTGATGCATAGGCAAATACTGCCTTAGGCTTGTCTCCCGCCTCATTGCAGAGCTCCTTTAAGACCTCTTCCGCCTTGCTGTACTCTTCATTTAATCTGTATGCATTTGCAAGTCCATGGCTTGCCCTGTCCCTGTCAAGCGCCTTATCAGCCTTTTCAGCACCTTTTTTGAAGAGCTCAATGGCTTCTTTATATTTATCCATCATGAGCTTATTCTCTCCGGCGAGAGTATATACATAGCCCTCCGGCTCGGTAAAACGCATGACGGTGTCATAATCATCCGCTGCTTTCTTGTAATCTCCCAGTATCTTATAGGTAATAGCCCTGAAGAGATAATCCGTATCCCTCGGAGCAAGCTCTATCTGTCTGCTGTAGGCAGCTATCGCCTCCGGGAAACGCAGCATTTTCCTGTAGACAAGTCCCAGTCTTCTGTGGACCTCCCTGTTGTCAGGATCTGTGGTTACTGCCTTTTTATATGAATCCTCGGCATTTTTAAAGTCATTTGTATTCTCAAGGCACTCGCCGAGTAAAATGTAGTATTCTTCCTTCCTCTCAATATCAGAGTCAGGTCTTGTGATATCTATCCCCTGAAGCAGCTTTAACGCACCTTCATAGTCATCATCACGCTGTATCAGTATCTTCGCCCTCATCATATCGCAGAGTATACTCTCAGGGTTCAGTCTGTTATAGCCGTCTATCACGAGCTTTGCATCATCATACTGCTTTACCTTGATGAAAAGGTTCATTTCCAGATTATAAGGAAGTACACTGTAAGGATATATCCTTCTGACCTTTGCCGACGCCTCAAGAGCCTTCTGGTAATTGCCAAGCTCAAAGAGGGATCTTGCTATGTAGAACTCTGCTACAAAATTATCCTCGTCAAGAAGAAGTTCCCTGCAGAAATCAATACAGTCACTGTAACGCCTCTCCCAGAAAAGTATCTCGCATTTCATTTCCTTTGAAACGATGATCTCATCATGATCTGCCTTCAGCGAGATATCTACATATTTTTCGGCTTCCTTATAATTCTTCTTTATGAAAAATGCTGCTCCAATAAGGTAGTTTACATAAGGTTTTCTTTTCAGCTCTTTTAAGCTTTCCTCGTCTGAAAGCCCCTGCGCCTCCATTTCCTGAAGCTCAGTCATCCATCTTTCGAAGCATACGAGCGCACCGTCCGCATCCTCGATGATAAGACAGGCCCTTCCCTTAAGGTTATTATACTCGATAACTTCATCAGGTAGCGGTTCAAATGACTGCAGCAGCTTAAGTACTTCAGCTGAATCATAGGACTGATAATATGCCCAGCCTGTATCAAGCTTAACCCGGTGCTCTTCGGAAGGGCTAAGCTCATCCCTAAGACGCACAAGGTTCTTCTCTATGATCATTTCATTACACTTTTTGATCATAGCTCTGATGTAATTGTCGTATGGTCTCTCCTTTGCGATCTCGGTCAGCTCTTCCTTTGCCTCGACCGGCTTGTCAAGACGCATGCGTACCTCGCATATTCTGAGCTTTGTAACGAAATATTCCGGATCGAGCATGAGAGCCTTCTGATAAAAGCTCTCCGCTTCATCACAGTCTCCTTTGGCAAGCGAAACATCTCCCCTGCAGATTATCACCGATAGGTTTTCCGGCAGACTCTCCATGAGCCCATCCGCAATCTCCAGCGCCTCGTCAAACTTCTTTCTCTGTATCAGACTCCTGCAGATATTCATTTCAAAGCAAGGGTTCTTGATAGGCGACTCCGAAAGCTCCTCTATCATTTTCTCCTGCTCAGGTATCTTAAGAAGCTTGATCGCATTATCAAGCTCAAAGAATCTCTTAAGATAGCCGTCATAATCGGCTTCAGCCGGACCGCTGAAAAGCCTGTAATCAACAGCATCACGGAACTTTGCGTTGTTTATCACATAATCTATAAGGTCCCGCGGATAGCTTTCCGAGAGTTCTCTTCTTCTGTCCTTAATATAATATGTATCTGCAGCAAGCTTATAGATATACTGCGGTATAAAATGATGCTCCGAGAAGAAATGAAGCAGCGTATCAAGTGCTTCACCGGATGTATCAAGGCTTATGGCGAAGCCTGTAGACAAAAGCTTCTTCCATTCCTCCGGATCTATCCTTCTGTAGAAGTCTCTGTATAAAAGCTCGAGGGCTTTCTTAAAATCCCTGCTGTTCTGCGGATCAGTGAGATCTCCCTCAGTCTCCTCCTCTTCTTCAGGCACTCCAAAAGAAGCGGTCTCAGTTGCTCTTCTAACCGCTTCTTCATACGCCCGGCGCAGAGCTTTAAAGCCCTCCGGATCATCCTCTGGATTATGCTCCGAGAGCTTAGCTCTGTATGCCATTTTCAGTTTATCCGTATCACTGGTCTCTTCGATCCCCAGTATATTCCAAATGTCAAACATTTTTATCAAATGGCCGGACTTACCGGTCAGATTACATTTCTGTAAGTGTTGTGCGGATAGCCTTGATGAAATTCTCTGTGTTGAGAACAGTAACATCAGGAAGCTCTGTGATAAGAGCAAGGTCCTTGGTCATCTTTCCGCTCTCGATAGTTGCAATAGTAGCCTTCTCAAGCTTATCAGCAAATTCCATAAGCTCCTTGTTGCCGTCAAGCTCGCCTCTCTTTCTGAGAGCTCCTGTCCATGCAAAGATTGTAGCTACAGGGTTTGTAGAAGTTTCCTCTCCTGCAAGATGCTTGTAATAATGTCTCTGAACTGTACCATGAGCAGCCTCGTACTCATAAACGCCGCTTGGTGATACAAGTACTGATGTCATCATTGCAAGTGAACCAAATGCAGAAGAAAGCATATCGCTCATTACGTCTCCGTCATAGTTCTTGCATGCCCAGATGAATCCGCCCTTAGACTTCATTACTCTTGCTACAGCGTCATCGATAAGTGTATAGAAATACTCGATTCCTGCTGCATCAAACTTCTCTTTGTATTCAGCATCAAAGATCTCCTGGAAGATATCCTTGAATGTATGATCGTACTTCTTAGAGATAGTATCCTTTGTTGCGAACCAGAGGCTCTGCTTTGTATCAAGTGCATAGTTAAAGCAGCTTCTTGCAAAGCTCTCGATTGAAGGATTAAGGTTATGCATACCCTGAACGATACCTGCTGACTTGAACTCATGAACAAGTACAGACTCTGTAGTTCCATCCTCTGCTGTGTAAACAAGCTCAACCTTGCCTGCTCCAGGGATCTTCATTTCAGAAGCCTTATAAACATCTCCGTATGCATGTCTTGCAATAGTGATAGGTGCCTTCCAGTTCTTAACACATGGCTCGATGCCCTTTACGATGATAGGTGCACGGAAAACTGTACCATCAAGTATGGCTCTGATAGTTCCGTTAGGGCTCTTCCACATTTCTTTAAGATTATACTCCTCAACACGGGCTGCATTTGGTGTGATGGTTGCACACTTTACTGCTACTCCGTACTTCTGTGTAGCGTATGCAGAATCAAATGTAACCTTGTCATCTGTTTCATTTCTGTGAGGAAGTCCGAGATCATAGTACTCTGTCTTAAGGTCGATAAATGGTATAAGAAGCTCGTCCTTGATGTACTTCCAGATAATTCTGGTCATCTCGTCTCCGTCCATCTCTACAAGTGGTGTTGTCATTGCAATCTTGCTCATTTTTATATCCTCCATGAAATAATTTACCGTAAGGTTGTGTCGTACCATCCCTGCTTTTCCAGGAATTCACGTAATGCTATCGTCTCTCCGTAAATATTAAGCGGCGGCGCAATATGCTTTGCCGCATCCTTGACCTCTTGTCTGGCAGAGCCTATGGCGTAGCTTTCGCCTGCTGCCTCGAGCATTCCGAGATCGTTAATGTTGTCTCCGAAGGCCATTACCTCTTCCTTCGAAAGCTCCAGCTCCTTCATAAGCTTCTTTAAGGCGCTTCCCTTGTCTGCTCCCGGATTTACTATGTCCATCCACATGGTTCCCGCAGAGGCTATCACGAAGCGGTCCTTCCACTTAGGGTAAAACCATTCCTTTACCTCAGCCTCCACCGTATCCTTCTTGTAGATAGAAAGCTTTACAATATCATCTTTAAGATGAGTTTCAAAATCACCAAGGACCTGAATATTATATTTATAAGAATCTCTCATCCACAGAAACATCTCGCTGTGCTCTTCGCAGTACGCCGTATCAAGGCCGCAGAGCATTATATCACAGCCGTCCAGCTTCTTCACATCAGAGATAAGCTCGAAAAGCACATCACGGTCTATTACATTCATTGAATAAACCCTGTCCTTATCTCTCAGAATACTTCCGTTATCGGTGATATAAAATATATCGTCCCTGACCGGATGAAAAAGCTTCCTCATGCTCACATACTGCCGGCCGCTGGCGCCTGCAAATCTTACGCCATGTGCCTTAAGCATCTTTATAAGTCTGAACATTTCCGGATCTATCCTGTCGGTTCCGTCCGGTACGAGTGTTCCATCTATATCGCTTACAATAAGTTTGATCATATTTCGTCCTTCTTTTCTAAGACATATAGAGGTTATTATAACAATAAATGTGATTTTATGCAATAAAGCGTGTGAGGATTCTTCGTCTTGATTCTTCGTCTTGAATAAAATCACAGTATAGTTTATAATTACGTCAGTTTGTTTTAGTATTTGAGGAGAACGGCCATGATAACCTACTCAGTAAAAAAGAATAAGAAAACACGCATGACCTTCAGGCTTTTTGGTCTGTTTCTGATGGCGTTCACGCTGCTTCTGATAGTACCTGCAGTTTTAGGGTATGACAAGCACAGTACATTTTCGCTGATAATAGCATTTCTCTTCGGACTCTACGGTCTGACGCTTGTTATCCACTCCTTCGGAAAGACGCAGTATGATATAACCTACGAATTTCACGAGGACGAGATACTGGTAAAGCATCACAGAGGAGAAAGCTTCTACCGATATGAGGATATCGTTGATTATTCTCTTGTAACTCCCGATAATCCGAATGTTTACAGCATCATCAATCTTAAATTCGCAAAGGAAAGCTTTCTGATACCTTTTTCCTTCAAGAAAGAATTCTGTGATAAGGTTTACAATTATCTGAATGAAAGAGTCACATCGAAAATGCTTCAGGAAGAGCTTCGTGAAGCTGAAAAGTCCGGCAATCACTGATAAATGATTGCCGGACTTCTTTGTCCTTATAAACTATTCAGTTATTTTACATTTCTGTAAATGATATCATGTCTGCTTGGTCCGTTTGAAATCATTGTGATAGGGAAGCCAATCTGCTCCTCAATGAATTCAATGTACTTACGGCAGTTAAGAGGAAGCTCATCATAATTCTTGATGCCTCTTATCTCCTGCTTCCAGCCCGGAAGAACTGTGTAAACAGGCTTAGCCTTCTTAAGATTAACTGTTGCAGGGAACTCTGTAGTTACCTTTCCGTCGATCTCATATCCTGTACATACCGGAATCTCATCAAGATATCCGAGAACATCCAATACTGTAAATGCTACATCTGTAGCACCCTGAATACGGCAGCCGTACTTGGAAGCTACGCAGTCAAACCATCCCATTCTTCTAGGACGGCCTGTTGTAGCACCGTACTCTCCGCCATCACCGCCGCGGCGTCTAAGCTCATCAGCTTCATCACCGAAGATCTCGCTTACAAACTCTCCTGCACCAACAGCGCTTGAGTATGCCTTGCAGACAACTACGATCTTCTTGATCTCATATGGTGGAATACCTGCTCCGATAGCACCGTAAGCTGCAAGTGTAGATGATGATGTAACCATCGGATAGATTCCGTGATCCGGATCCTTCATAGAACCAAGCTGTCCCTCAAGAAGAATATTCTTGCCGGCCTTGATCGCCTCATAAAGGAAAGCTGATGTATCACATACATATGGCTCAACCATTTTCTTATATTCCATAAGAGTTGCATAAATATCATCAACATTAAGAAGAGGCTGATGATAAAGGTGCTCAAGAAGTACATTCTTCTGAGCTATAACTCTCTCGATCTTATCCTTAAGTGAAGCCTCATCATCGAAAAGCTCGCTTACCTGGAAACCGATCTTTGCATATTTATCTGAATAAAATGGTGCTATTCCGGACTTTGTAGATCCGAAAGACTTTCCTGCAAGTCTTGCTTCCTCATATGTGTCGAAAAGCACATGATAAGGCATTACCATCTGAGCTCTGTCTGAAACAAGAAGCTTTGGTGCCGGAACACCCTTTCCTACTACATCGTTATATTCCTTGAAAAGCTTTGGAATATCAAGCGCAACACCATTTCCAATGATACTTACTGTATGATCATAGAAAACTCCTGACGGAAGTGTATGAAGAGCAAATTTACCATAATCATTTACTATCGTATGTCCTGCATTTGCACCGCCCTGAAATCTGATGATTATATCAGAATTCTCTGCGAGCATATCAGTGATCTTGCCCTTTCCTTCATCGCCCCAGTTGGCGCCTACTATTGCTGTTACCATAAAAATCCCCTTTCTCTCTGGTCAAATAATAAATCTGATCAAATTCCGCCTGCCCCAAATGCTGTAAAAACCGTTGATCTTCTTTGCGGATCCCAAAATCTTCCTATCCGCAGTACTTGTTTAGTATATAGCAAGTATTGACATAAGTAAAATTAATATTTATTATAGTTAATATAATATTTTCTTATATGGAGGAGCGCATGAATACCAATCTCGAGCATTATAAGATATTTTATCATGTAGCAAGGCTCGGCAGCTTCAGTGAAGCCGCAAAAGAGCTCTGCATAACCCAACCTGCCGTAAGCCAGGGTATCAAGCAGCTCGAGAATTCTCTCGGTCTCCAACTCTTAAGACGTACCACCAGAGGCGCTTTTCTCACTCACGAGGGTGAGGCCCTCTACGAAAATGTAGCCGCAGGCTATGAATGCTTTGAACGCGGCGAGAAAAAGATCAGAGAGCTTCTCTCACTTGATTCCGGCGAGATAAGAATAGGTGCGAGCGATATGACTCTGCAGTACTACCTCCTGCCTTATCTTGAGCGCTTCCATCATTTGTATCCTAAGATCAAGGTCCAGGTAACAAATGCGCCAACCCCGAGAACCCTTGAACACCTTGCATCCGGGAGGATCGACCTCGGCATCGTGTCCGCATCTGATGAATATGCTGATTTTCAAAATGTAGGCACCTACCTTTCCGGAAGGTTTCCTGCAAATATGGATGTACGCATGGTCCGCGATATCGAGGACATCTTTATAGCCGGCAGACGTTTTGAAGAGCTGCGCGGTAAGGTTCTGTCCCTTAAGGATCTTGAGAGCCTTCCTTTTATCTGCCTTGAGCCCGATACCAGTACAAGAAAATATGTAGACGGCTTCCTCTTCTCGGAAGGCGTTACCTTAATGCCTGAATTTGAGCTTGCTACAAGCAATATGATAGTTCAGTTCGTTATGAGAAATCTGGGAGTCGGCTCCGTTGTTGCCGACTTTGCAACCGAATATATAGAAAAAGGAGATATCTTCCGTATCAAGCTTGATAAAGATATCCCCAAAAGAAAGATCTGCGTCATCACAGATAATACTAATATAGTTTCAATTGCCGCAAAAAAGCTTCTTGAGCTGCTGTAGTATCAGTACGTCCTTTTAAAGGACTTGATATCAGCCTCAAAGCTTTTTAATGTCTCCTGATAGGCAGTATAATCGCTATCCTTAAGCTTTCCCTGGGAATGCTTCTCTTCAAGCAGCGCTTTAAGCTTTTTCACTCCGAGGACAGCATTATCCTTATAGTTATTGCTGAGATCCACTTTGATCTCATTTATAACAAAGTCAAGTTCTCTGTCGCGTCCGACAGCCTTCTTCTTTCCGAAAAGCCCCATATTCCTACCTTTCCATACCCATTTTCTCTTTGATATCCTTAATGATCTTTGTTATAGAATCAAGAGTAGAATTGATCTCCTGAAGCCTTATCATTTCCTCTTCATCGATCTTACCATCCATGGCTATAGCGACAAGCTCCTCAGAAATCTGATTCATCTGCCTTGCCGAGCCCATGAACTTGATGATCGCACGATCCATATTATCATCAGGCTGGATCAGCGAAACATCTTCGCGCTCTCTCAGAAGAAAATCCAGTGTCACTCCGAAAAAGTCACATATCAGCATCGCCTTATCGACATCAGGGAGGGATTCACCGGTTTCCCATTTTGAAATTGCCTGTCTGCTTACTGAAAGCTTCTCAGCAAGCTGTTCCTGGGAATATCTGTTATTTGTCCTTAACTCTCTTAATCTGTCTGCAAAACTCATAATGCTGTGCCGCCTTTCATACCTTTAAGGTTCTATAGCTTTAAATTCCGGTTTGTTGAGTATCAGTGTCATGGTGTTGAAATCCACTGGTCTTCCGTAGAAATATCCCTGTGCATTATCGCAGCCGAGTTCCATAAGCTTACGTCCTTCAATATCATGCTCCACGCCCTCTGCGATTATCTGCATATTCAGTCTCTTCGCTATATTTACTATACTTTCGATAAGTATTACCGATTTATCATCGTTTCTGATATTCTTTACAAAGCTCTGGTCGATCTTTACCTCATCCGCATTGATATTATGGATGAGAGAAAGTGACGAATAGCCTGTACCGAAATCATCTATACTGATCCTGAAACCATTTTCCTTAAGGATCCTTACAAAATCTATAAGTCTTCCGATCTCATTTTCCTTTGCTGTCTCGGTTATCTCAATCTCGATCATCGAGCTGTCGATATCATTATCCCTTACAACCGCCATGATCTTCTTCTCGATATCAGGGATAAATATATTCTTCTTAGAGAAATTCACTGAGATAACAGGGACCTTTACGCCCATCTTCTGCCATTTATTGATACATTTGCAGGTTGCAATAAGTATTGCCATATCAAGCTCATGTATCATGCCCTTACGGTCAAGCAGCGGTATGAAATCCGCCGGTGAAATGATGCTGTCATTATGGATCCACCTGCACAGAGCCTCCATTCCGAGCAGCTCTCCTGTCTGCATATTTACCTTAGGCTGGAAGAACGGTACAAATTCTCCGGCTGACAGTGCATCCGGAAATGCAGCTACCACGAGATTATTGTGGCTTATCTCGTCTGAAAGCTCTAAATTGAAGACCACAACATCCTTCTTGAGAACAGTCTTGCCTACTATACATGCGGTACTGGCTTCCTCAAGTCTGGTTCCGAACTCCTTGGCTTCGGTATCCGAAACACCTACTCTGAAGGAGAATTTATGACTGCCGTTCCTGAGTCCCATAAGACCGCTTACCTGAACTGATTTCAGTTTTTCAAGAACAACATCCAGATTATCGCGTCTTACGAAAAATGCAAAATTATCTCCTCCGATACGGCAGACGCCCTCATCCTCTCTAACAAAGCCTGCAATAATCCGGGCAAGCTTTGCCATGGCAGAATCACCGAGATAAACACCGCCTCTGTCATTTATATATTTGAAGTTTTTGACGTTTGCATAAAGCACCACATATTCTGCATTTGGATTATGTGCCATGCTTCTGTTGTATTTTTCTCCCATATATTTTAAATTCGGGAGTCCTGTCGCTGTATCAAAGTTTTCAGCATAATCCAGCATGTTTCTCATATTATGTCTGCTGACTATGAGATATATCACGTTTGCAATAAAGCTGCAGGTATCCTTGTCGATATCTTCCTCTGTCATACCCTTCTTAAATTCAATGCACGCGTGAACATATTCATTTCCATCGTAATAATATGTATATACCTTCTTGATATCGCTCTCTTCACCGGAATTAAACAGTTCAATATAACGATATTTTGAGATATCACTTTCATCGCCCACGCCTCTAAAACCGTCTTTATCAAATTCAATATCATAATACAATCTAACAACGCCGATAGATTCACATATTCCTGCAAAGCTCTCCGGCTCGAGCGACTCATTGGCAACCTTATCTACCAATTTAATTAATTCCTTCTCAACTTCCTGCCGCATCAAAAGCACCCTCTCTGATACTATCAAACGATACACCCCTTCTGATGTATCTGATCATTCAATTTACATACTTATATTCAACTTAATCCATATCTATCCGATGCATTAAGTATTTCTACCGGCTCTTTGTCAGAATATCTACAGTATGAGAAGAAGCACCTATAGTATCCTGCCTTTCACAGGTAGCAAAATGATATCTGATAAACTCTTCAAAGGTTTCCTCATCCATCGCATTCAGAACCGGTCTGATATAATCAGAAGGTCCGTCTGCCGAAATGATCTGAAGCCTTTCAAGCCCTGCCTTTTCATTAAGAGCAGCTATATTCTCCGTCCTCATATAATGATAGAGATGCTTTTCCTCGGAAATGGTCTGATAATCCTCAGTAAAACGCTTCTCCTCGAGACATTCACGTATATGGCCTTCCTTAAATGCATAAGTTATGACCGAGTATTCATTCATAACATAGGCAGCTAAAATAATGCCTCCGGGTCTTGTACCCCTTTTCGCCTCGCATAAAGCCTTCAGCTGATCCTCTTCGGTAAAAAGATGATACATCGGACCGAAGATAAAGGTCATATCAAAGCTGTCATCCGAAAACCTTTTCAGATTTAAAGCATTTCCCTGATATGCCTCGACAAGGCTGCTTTTCTTCTTAAGTATGCCCAGATTATATTTGACGAGTTCGACCGCTGTAACGGAATATCCCTCCTCGGCGAGAGGTATCGAATACGCTCCTGTTCCTGCGCCTACATCAAGTATCCTAATACTTCCATTATCCTTTTTAAAGTTTTCTTCCGCCCGAGTGAGCGCGCCTTCACTCTTCTCCTTCACGCTTCCATCCTGGTATGTAAAACTTCCACTTGACGTTCCATAGCTGGTCTTAAGGATCTCCAGATACTTATGGATATAATGCATGGTAGTGCGGAATTCGACCTGTCCATGTCTGGACTTAAGGCGTTTATCTTCATTAAATTTATTATAATATTTTTCTATCTCTGTCTGCTGTTTCAATTTATCTATCCAACTATAGTACGTATATTCAGCTTCATCTTTAAGAATACGTAAAGCATTACTCTCCCAAAGAGAAGGTATTATACATTTATCTCAGCTGTAAGTCCAAGCACTTCCTTGTTCTCATCAAGAACCGGCTTAATAACTTCATTTATGAATTCCTCTGTCTGCTGAGGAGCACGTCCTACATATCTTTCAGGCTGCATGAGTGCCTTTAATTCATCTATAGTCATGTTGAAAGCAGGATCAGCTGCGATAAGCTCGAGGAGGTTGTTGTCCTTACCCTCACGCTTAACATTTGCACCGGCCTCCATTGAGTAGGTTCTGATCTTCTCATGGAGCTCCTGTCTGTTGCCGCCGGCCTTAACTGCATCCATCATGATATTCTCTGTAGCCATAAATGGAATCTCTTCCATAAACTTCTTGTAAATAACCTTCTCGTAAACAACAAGACCGTCAACTACATTTAAGCAGAGATCAAGTATTCCGTCTACGGCAAGGAAGCCTTCAGGAACTGAAAGTCTCTTGTTTGCAGAATCATCAAGTGTTCTCTCAAACCACTGTGTTGAAGCAACAAGAGCCGGGTTGAGAGCGTCACACATTACATAATTTGCAAGAGATGCAATACGCTCACTTCTCATAGGATTTCTCTTATAAGCCATAGCTGATGAACCGATCTGGTTCTTCTCAAATGGCTCCTCGATCTGCTTTAAGTGCTGAAGGAGACGGATATCATTTGAGAACTTGTGAGCTGTCTGAGCGATTCCAGAGAGAACATTTAATACTCTCGAATCAACCTTACGGGTATATGTCTGTCCTGATACAGGGAAGCAGTCAGAAAAGCCCATCTTCTCAGCTATCATTTTATCTGCCTTACGGCATGCCTCGTGATCTCCGTCAAAAAGCTCGAAGAAGCTTGCCTGGGTACCTGTGGTTCCCTTTGAACCAAGAAGCTTCAGCTGGCTGATCATGTAATCAACATCCTGAAGATCCATGTAAAAATCATGGAGCCAGAGTGTTGCTCTCTTACCTACTGTAGTAGGCTGTGCCGGCTGAAAATGAGTAAATGCGATAGTCGGAAGATCCTTATATTTTAATGCAAAATTAGTAAGCTCATTGATAACATTAAGAAGCTTCTTTCTTACAAGGTAAAGAGCCTCTCTCATGATAATGATATCTGTATTATCGCCTACATAGCAGCTTGTAGCTCCGAGGTGAATGATGCCTGCTGCCTTAGGGCACTGCTGTCCGTATGCATAAACATGACTCATTACATCATGTCTTACAAGCTTTTCTCTCTCCTTGGCAACCTCATAATTTATATCATCCACATGACTCTTAAGCTCATCTATCATCTCGTCTGTAATACGTGGATTACCTTCTGTATCCTTAAGACCAAGCTCCTTCTCTGTCTCTGCGAGAGCTATCCAGAGCTTTCTCCATGTTGTGAATTTCATATCAGGAGAAAAAATAAACTGCATTTCCTTTGAAGCATATCTCTCTGAAAGCGGGCTTACATATTTGTCATTATTCATCTTTGTTATCCTCTCTATTCTTCTAAATATTTATCATCATATCAGATTCTGATCCTGCCGGAAACTATACGACACAATCATTACTATTCTACTATAAAAAAAACACATGCGCAAATACATTTACTGTATTTACGCATGTTATTTTCTATTAATTATCTTTTCTTGTAAATCACTGAAAACTAATCGGTGATTATCACTATTTGATCCATCTTTTATCAGGGTCCGGATACAGACGATAATATGGTCTTACAATATTTGTTCCATATCCATCAGCAGAATTCTCTTTATATCCAATCCACACCTCGATCTGGAAATTATCGGTTCTTCTGTACAGTATCCATGAATCTGCGTACTGTGAATGTACTCCGTAAGGATCCTTGGTCTTTCTGTACTTGAACGGTATAACCTCATACTTTGTATTGAAATTACGTCCGCCCATCTGTGCAAGATTTGCTTTAAACTCTTCTACATAATCCCACAGATACTGCTTTGAATTCCATGAGTTCTTGAACTCACCATTCTCCTGTTTGTAAAAGTAGCTTCCTCTTGCCCATGCTATAACTTCCAATTCGTATGTTTCACCATTGGTTGTAACGGTAAATGTTTTCTCACCTGTCTTTTTCTCCCAGGCATCACGAAGAGCATCATCTGTTGAAGCCAGCGCAAGAGACGCTGCATCATAGATAGTATTCGCTGCTTCGATATCCTTCTGTTTTCTCGCCTTATCAATGTATCTTATAATCTGAGGCGCTATAGCCGCAGAAATGATAGCTATGATAGCAATAACTATGATCAGTTCTACCAGGGAAAAACCTTTATTCTGCTTTTTAAGTTTAGTTGTTGTCATAAAATCCCTCTTTTCACCCTACAATTAAAGCCAACAAACCATATTAAACTTTTTATTATTATTTTTATTATTTTACACTATTATCAA
>ONVE01000071.1 GCA_900321215.1 uncultured Eubacterium sp.
ATCAAGCCGCCAAAGGTTGAGAAGAAGAGTCCGGAGACACTTTCTATCGAAGAGGTTTCTCTGCTTCTTGAACAGCCGAACGGAATATCTGACAAAGAGATCCGTGATAAAGCAATGCTTGAGCTTCTGTATGCTACTGGCATGAGGGTTACAGAGCTTATCTCTCTTAAGGTCAGTGATGTTAATCTCAGTATGGGTTTTGTATCATGCACTGATAATGGCAGAGAAAGGGTAATACCTATCGAGAATGCCGCTAAGAATGCGCTTACCAATTATATGCTTAATGTCCGTCCGGGAATGTGTAAGGATTCGGTTTACCTTTTCACAAACTGCAAGGGCGAGCAGATGACACGTCAGGGATTCTGGAAGATCATCAAGCTTTACGCTAACAGAGCAAAGATTGATAAAGATATAACACCGCATATGATAAGACATTCATTTGCAATGCATATGGTGAATAATGGTGCTGACCTCAGAGCTCTTCAGGAAATGCTCGGACATTCCGATATTTCAACAACTCAGGTTTATCTGAAGGGTAAGAGAAGCAAGCTTAAGGAAGTATATGATAAGGCTCATCCGCGTGTGGGCGTTTAATTATAAAAAAGGTTTTTATAATAATTATTTATTGATAGACCGGTAAAAATGCCGGTCTATCTTGTTTAAAATACACTGTTTGGATGCTTAAGAAAGGATCGGACGGCACATAACCGTCGGGATAAAAATATGGCAGGATCGGTTTTTGGAAATATATTTAAAGTAACAACCTGGGGCGAATCACATGGACCGGCGCTTGGAGCTGTTGTTGACGGATGCCCTGCAGGACTTCCGATTGACGAAGAATATATTCAGAAATTTCTGGACAGGAGAAAGCCGGGACAGTCTGAATTCTCTACAAAGAGAAATGAGGCAGATAAGGTTAATATATTATCGGGCGTTTTTGAGGGTAAAACCACAGGAACACCTATATCTCTTGTGATATACAATAATTCGCAGATTTCAAAGGATTACAGCAATATTGCCGAGTGCTACAGACCTGGTCATGCTGATTATACCTTTGATCAGAAATACGGTTTCAGGGATTACCGCGGCGGCGGAAGGTCTTCGGGACGTGAGACAGCCGGAAGGGTAGCTGCGGGAGCAATCGCAGTAAAGCTTCTCAGTGAGTTTGGCGTGGAATTTACAACCTATGTTGAATCTGTTGCTGATATAAGTATTGATTACAGCAGATTTGATAAGTCTGAAATATCAAAAAATATGCTTTATATGCCGGATAAGACAGCTGCAGAGGAAGCAGCAGAATACCTTAAGAACCTTTCGGCTGATAAGGATTCTTCCGGAGCAACAGTAAAATGTGTGATAAGCGGCGTGCCTTCAGGGCTTGGTGATCCGGTATTTGACAAGCTTGATGCAAGACTTGCATCTGCTATAATGTCTATCGGTGCAGTGAAATCATTTGAAGTCGGCAACGGAAAGCTTGCATCAAAGCTTAAGGGCTCGGAGAATAATGATGAATTCTACAGCGAAAACGGTGAAGTAAGAAAAAGAACCAACAATTCAGGCGGAATACTCGGAGGTATCAGTGACGGAAGCGATATTATCCTGACGGCTGCATTTAAGCCTACGCCATCAATCTACAAGGCACAGAATACGGTTAATTCCAAAAATGAAAATATCTCGCTTGAGATAAAGGGACGTCATGATCCTATCATCGCTCCGAGAGCGGTAGTAGTTGTTGAAACCATGGCCGCAATAGTGCTTGCAGATGCACTTATCATGAACTGCGGAAGCAGAGTGGATAATCTTAAAAAAATATATGACAGATAGTGCGGATAGATCGGTCCTGAAAAAAGGATATGATCAAATTATTTGCTTGCAAAAAGAAAACTTATCTGTTATTATGCTTTAGAGTTATGGCGGAAGAGCTATAACATTTACAGCCACTACTTAGTCCGAGGAAGACTCCGACCTTAGACCCGGTAGCAGGCGATACTATTTTATAAGGAGGTTGTAACAATGATTACAGCAGAGCAGAAGAAGGAAATTATCGCAAAGTACGGAAATGGTGAGGGAGATACAGGTTCTCCAGAAGTTCAGGTAGCACTTCTCACAGCACGTATCAATGATCTTAATGAGCATTTCAAGGTTCATCCTCATGATCATCACTCAAAGAGAGGTCTTCTCAAGATGGTTGGTCAGAGAAGAAATATGCTTGCTTACCTTAAGAGCAAGGATATCGAGCGTTACAGAAAGCTTATCGAGAGCCTTGGTCTCAGAAAGTAATTTTCCTGTTCGTAAGAACTATAACAAAAGAACCCGCAGGTCGTTTCGGCTTGCGGGATTCTTTTTGCCTTTTTACGGCTTTTTTGGTCGGATTTTATATGCTTTTATTTGCTTTTTTAGCTTGAAGTATCAGACTCTCTATGATAAAATGATTTAGATTGTTTTAAGGTTTCTCCGAGACTACTGAAAAGTACATTTTATATCAAAATGTTTTTTTCAGTCGTTTCGGAACCTTGGAATAAAAAATAAATTAAGGAGAGTAAAAATGTACAAAAAGTTTGAAATGGAGCTTGCCGGAAGAACACTCAGAGTCGACGTAGACAGAGTTGGCAAGCAGGCAAATGGAGCAGTTCTTATTCATTACGGAGATACAGTTGTTCTTTCTACAGCAACAGCTGCAAAAGAGCCAAGAGAAGGTATTGATTTCTTCCCTCTTTCAGTTGAGTACAACGAGAAGATGTACGCAGTAGGAAAGATTCCTGGAGGCTTCAACAAGCGTGAGGGTAAGGCATCTGAGAATGCAACACTTACATGCCGTGTTATCGACCGTCCTATGAGACCACTGTTCCCTAAGGATTATCGTAATGATGTAACACTTGAGAACCTCGTTATGTCAGTTGATCCGGAGTGCGCACCGGAACTTACCGCTATGCTCGGTACAGCAATCGCAGTATCTATATCTGATATCCCATTTGACGGACCATGCGCAACAACTCAGGTTGGTCTCGTTGACGGAGAGTTTATCTTCAATCCAAATTCTACTCAGAATCTTAATTCTGATCTTAAGCTTACAGTTGCTTCAACAAGAGAAAAGGTTATCATGATCGAAGCAGGAGCAAATGAAGTTCCTGAAGATAAGATGCTTGAGGCTATCTTTGCAGCTCATGAAGTAAACCAGAAGGTTATCGCTTTCATCGACCAGATCGTTGCTGAGTGCGGTAAGCCAAAGAGCAGCTACACAAGCTATGCAGTTCCTCAGGACCTTATGGATGACATTATGGCAGAGTTCCCTATGGAATCTATGGAAGAGGCTGTATTTACAGATGATAAGCAGACAAGAGAAAACAATATATTCGCTATGAAGGAAAAGCTTCGCGAGAAGTATGCTGATAATGAGGCATGGCTTGGACGTCTTGATGATGCGCTTTATCAGTATCAGAAGAAGACAGTTCGTAAGATGATCCTTAAGGATCAGAAGCGTCCTGACGGAAGAGCTATCAACCAGATCAGACCACTTGCTGCTGAAGTTGATATCATTCCTAGAGTACACGGTTCTGCTATGTTCACAAGAGGACAGACACAGATCTGTGATGTAGTTACACTTGCACCTCTTTCTGAAGCTCAGAAGATCGAGGGACTTGATGTAAATGTTACAACCAAGAGATATATTCATCATTATAATTTCCCATCATATTCAGTTGGTGAGACAAAGGTTTCAAGAGGTCCTGGACGTCGTGAGATCGGTCACGGTGCACTTGCAGAGAGAGCACTTCTTCCTGTAATTCCTTCAGAGGAAGTATTCCCATACGCAATCCGTGCCGTATCAGAGACATTTGAATCAAACGGTTCAACATCGATGGCTTCTACCTGTGCTTCATGTATGTCACTCATGGCAGCCGGAGTTCCTATCAAGGCTCCTGTAGCCGGTATCTCATGCGGTCTTGTTACAGGCGAAACAGATGATGATTATGTTGTTCTTACAGATATTCAGGGACTTGAGGATTTCTTCGGAGATATGGACTTCAAGGTTGCAGGTACCAAGGAAGGTATCACAGCTATCCAGATGGATATCAAGATCCATGGTCTTACACCTGATATCATCAGAGAAGCTATTAGGAGAACAAGGGAAGCAAGAGTTTACATCCTTGATGAAGTAATGCTTAAGTGCATTCCTGCTCCAAGACCTGAAGTAAATGAATATGCACCTAAGATTGAAATGATGCAGGTTGATCCTGAGAAGATCGGTGAGATCATCGGACAGAAGGGTAAGACAATCAATGCAATCATTGACGAGACAGGTGTTAAGATCGATATCGATGACGACGGAAAGGTATCTATCTGCGGAGTTGAGAAGGCCGGAATCGACAGAGCTAAGGAGATCATCCACTCAATCGTTGATCCAATCGAGGTTGGTAAGACTTATGCAGGTAAGGTAGTAAGAATCATGCCATTTGGTGCATTTGTAGAGCTTTCACCAAACAAAGACGGTATGATCCACATCTCAAAGCTTGACACTAAGAGAGTTGCCAAGGTTGAGGATGTTGTCAATATCGGCGACAATGTAAGAGTTAAGGTACTTGAAGTAGACAGAATGGGCAAGATCAGCCTGAGTCTTAAAGATGCTGACAAATAAGTCACAAATGTAATGCAATGTAAATTTATTTAGCTACGGCGGGGAGAAAAGAATTTAATGAGATTTGGTTTTTTTGATGAAGTAAACAAAGAATACGTAATTGACAAGCCTAACACACCGGCACCTTGGGTTAACTACCTTGGTTCGCCGCTTTATGGTGCGATAATCTCGAATAATGCAGGTGGTTATAGTTTTGAGCAGTCCGGCGCAAACGGACGTATTATAAGATATGTCTTCAACAGCTTTGATCAGCCTGGAAGATATATCTATATCAGAGATAATGATACTAAGGATTACTGGTCAGCTTCATGGCAGCCTGTTGCTAAGCCTCTTGACAGCTACAAGAGTGAGTGCCGTCACGGAACCGGTTATACAAGAATGAAGGCAGAATATTCTGATATTGCTTCAGAGGTTCTCTATCTTGTACCACTTGATATGAAGTATGAGGTATGGAAGACAAAGCTTACAAATAATTCTGATAAGCCAAGAAATCTTACTGTTTCAGGCTACTGCGAGTTCACAAACAACAACAATTACGAGCAGGATCAGGTAAACCTTCAGTATACACTTTTCATAACAAGAACATATTTCAGAGATAACCGCATCAGACAGGTTATCAATGAGAATGTTAAGAATAATTCAGTAAATGGAGATGCAGCTACAGACAGATTCTTCGGTCTTGCCGGCTCACCTGTATCATCATATACAGGAAGCA